>JBIKOC010000324.1:0-3200 GCA_044358335.1 Flavobacteriales bacterium
GATTGAATCAACATGTAATTGCGCTAACAAATTCCTAAACGTGTTTACCATTCAGGAGTTGCGTTCATGTCATTCAATTTCACGTACCTTCTTACACGATTGAAGTATTTAGATTAAATCCAAATACGCAAAAGAATGGAAGGAAAGCTGAACCAAATCAGCATTTCCTTCCTTGGTTGAACTACTCCTTTCTCTTTCCGTTTCCTATTTTCAAAATTTCATTCACAGAGATTTCAGTAATGTATTTTTTAGCTCCTTCTTTATCCGAATAGGATCGACTCTGAAGCTTACCTTCTATTACTACCTCTTGACCTTTTTCGACATACTTCTCAATGAAATCCGCTGTCTTTCCCCAAGCAATTAGATTATGCCATTGAGTTTCGTTTACCAGTTTTCCTTCACTGTCTTTAAACTTGTCGGTTGTAGCTAACGAAAATTTCGCCAGCTTCTTTCCACTTGGAAGTTCTCGCACTTCCGGATTGCCACCCAGATTTCCAATCAGGCGGACTGAGTTTTTTAAGTTGTTCATACGTTTAATAATTAAATGATAAAAGAAATGGGTGCACCCGTTCGTTCCGGTTATCAATTGACAGGACAAACATACGGGGGCATTTTTCATCTATTCGTCTGTTAAACATTTATATACGTATATAAACGTTTAAAACGGCTAATCGAAAAAATTGAAAAACAGTCTTGACTTTTTAATTCTCATACACTAAGTTTGGGTATCATTAATTCTATCTATTATATATTATGTATTCAACTAAAAATTGCCCCGAATGCGGCGAAATCGTCCATGGGCGTAGCGACAAACGATTCTGTTCTGATGTATGCCGGAATGTTTATCACAATCGGGAACGTATTTCTGAAAGTGAAGCAGTGAAAGAAGTTAACCTCATTTTATCCCGAAACCGGAAAATCCTCAATACCTGTTTTCAAGGTCGAGTGAGAAGAGTTGCATCTTCTTACTTAAGTGCACGTGGTTTCGACTTCCGATATTTCACCCATCAATCGATTAATCCAAATGGTGATGTGACCCTTTTTTGTTACGAAATCGGATATCAGAAGCTTGATAACGACAAGATTGCACTTCAACGTGATCTGAACCGTGTACGCTTGCTTGCTTGAAGAATATTTTTGTACTTTTGCCCCTGAATAAACGTTCATTGAAGTACACTTATCCAGAAAGACCGAGGGATTAGGCCCTAAGACGTCTTGGCAACCCTCTTTTGAGAAAGGTGCCAATTCCTAGCCCCATTGGGGAGCAGATAAGAATGAACCATCAATTCAATTTTCTGTTAGCAGCAACCTGATCTTTCTGTTTGTGTTCTTCACGCGAAGAAAGATACACGTATGTCATTACTACAGGAGCAACTGAAAAAACGTATTCTCGTCCTTGATGGCGCCATGGGAACCATGATTCAACGCCATCCCCTGGAAGAAGAAGATTTCCGTAAAGGTCATTTCGAGAATCATCCTTCTCCGCTCAAAGGCAACAACGACCTACTCGCCCTTACTCGTCCCGAAATCATTCTTGGGATTCATGAAGCCTATTACGAAGCCGGTGCCGATATCGCCGAAACCAATACATTCAGCGGTACCAGCATCGCACAAGCCGATTATCACCTTGAACATATCGTTTACAACCTCAATGTGGCTGCCGCTCGTTTAGCTCGTCAAGCTGCTGATAAATACACTGCCCTTCAACCCAATAAACCTCGTTTTGTTGCTGGTTCTATCGGTCCAACTAACCGTACAGCAAGCATTTCTCCCGATGTAAACGATCCTGGCTATCGTGCCATCACATTCGATGAACTCGTTGAAGCCTATACCGAGCAAGTTCGCGGTCTCGTTGATGGTGGAGTAGATATTCTTTTGGTTGAAACCGTTTTCGATACGTTGAATTGTAAAGCTGCACTTTTTGCCATCGATCAATACTGCGAAAAACAAGGGATTCGTATGCCTGTCATGGTGTCGGGTACAATTACCGATGCTTCTGGTAGAACACTTACCGGACAAACAGCCGAAGCTTTCCTTTATTCTGTTTCGCACATCGATTTACTTTCTGTCGGATTCAATTGTGCACTCGGTGCTCGTCAGTTGAAACCGTACATCGAAACACTCGCTAAGAATTCCAAATTCCGCATTTCTGCTCACCCGAATGCTGGATTACCAAATGCGTTCGGACAATACGACGAAACGCCCGAGCAAATGGGTGTTCAAATTCGCGAGTACCTCGAAAGTAACTTCATCAACATAATTGGTGGTTGCTGCGGTACTACTCCTGATCACATTCGTGAAATTGCCCGTGTTGCTGCAGAATATCAACCACACGTGATTCCAGATGTAGAACCGGTTCCATTCTATAGTGGACTCGAACCGGTGACCATCCGCGAGGAAACTAATTTCGTCAACATCGGTGAACGTACCAATGTAACGGGTTCTAAGAAATTCGCCCGCCTAATCATGGAAGGCAATTACGATGAAGCCCTTACCGTTGCGCTCAATCAGGTAGAAGGCGGTGCCCAAATTCTGGATGTGAACATGGACGAAGGCATGCTCGATTCGGAAGCTGCTATGGTGAAGTTCCTCAATCTCATGGCTTCTGAGCCCGATATCGCTAAGCTTCCCTTCATGATCGATTCATCTAAATGGTCGGTGATTGAAGCGGGTTTGAAATGCGTTCAAGGAAAATCCATCGTGAATTCCATTTCCATGAAGGAAGGAGAAGATGCTTTCCGTCACCATGCTCGTCTTGTGAAACGCTACGGAGCTGCTGTTGTGGTTATGGCATTTGATGAACAAGGTCAAGCCGATTCATACGAACGACGCATCGAGATTTGTCAACGTGCTTATAACATCTTAGTAAACGAAGTTGGACTTCCGCCTACTGATATCATCTTCGATCCAAACATTTTAACTGTTGCAACTGGAATTGAAGAGCATAATAACTACGCTGTCGATTTCATCAAAGCTACTCGTTGGATAAAAAATAATTTACTCGGAGCACGCGTAAGTGGCGGTGTATCGAATATTTCCTTCTCGTTCCGTGGTAATGATCGCGTACGTGAAGCCATGCACTCGGCTTTCCTTTATCACGCTATCAAGGCTGGATTGGATATGGGAATTGTCAATGCCGGACAATTGGAGGTTTACGAAGAAATTCCAAAAGACTTGCTAGAGCTGGTGGAAGATGTATT
>JBIKOC010000325.1:0-3193 GCA_044358335.1 Flavobacteriales bacterium
ACTCAACGAGTCCGATGGCGGCTCGGCTTTACCCGGAGTAATCGTTCTCGAAAAAGGAACGAGTAACAATACACTCACCAACATGAATGGTGAATATACACTTACTGTTAAAGGAGCAGAAAGTATACTAGTGTTTAGTTACGTAGGGATGGATCCCAAAGAATTAAAAGCAGACAAAGATTTCATTCAAGTTTCGATGTTGCTTAAGGGCAGTTTGAAAGAACTTGTCGTAACAGCTTTGGGCGTTTCACACGAAAAGAAAGCACTTGGTTATGCCGTTTCAGAAGTGAGCGGAGCCGATCTAGTTCGTTCGGGTGAAGCAAACATCATCCAAGGATTATCATCCAAAGCTGCCGGTGTTCAGGTAACCGGTTCGGGAGGTACACCAGGTTCTTCCTCAAAAATCAACATTCGTGGTAACCAAACTTTTACGGGTAACAATCAACCATTAATTGTGATAGATGGAGTTCCTATTGACAATACCACGTATACTTCTTCAGCAGCCGATGATCCTTACAATGGCAATCTTGCAGGAGTAAATAATTCAAATCGTGCATTGGATATCAATCCCGATGATATTGAATCGGTAACAATCCTGAAAGGTCCAGCTGCTGCTGCCTTGTACGGACAACGTGCTGGTACAGGAGCAATCATTTATACGACTAAAAAAGGAAAATACAAGAAAGGTATTGGAGTTACATTCTCTTCGAGCATCGAATTACAACAGGTAAATAAGCTACCTGCGCTTCAAAATACGTATGCTCAAGGTGTTCCAGATGAAAATGGAGTTTCTCAGTATTCAACTGCAGATCCAGGTCCGGATAAAATGTTCGATACCGATGATGACGTTTCTTACGGGACAAGTTCTGTTTGGGGGCCAACTATTGCATCGCTTGCTGATCAGGGAATTACTACACATGACAATACGAAAAACTTCTTCAATACAGGTCAAAACTTTAATAATCAAGTTGCCATCGACGGAGGAACTGAAAACACGATGTACCGTTTTTCCATCTCCAATTACAATAGCAAAGGGGTTATTCCTAATTCGAAATTAGATCGTACTACAGTTCGTCTTGCTTCGGAGCATCGTTTAACCGAAAAGATTAAAGTTGGAACTAGCATCAGCTATTCAAATACACGCACAACTAAACCACAAAACGGTTCTAACCTAGCGGGTATTATGTTGGGTCTTCTTCGTATGCCAGCTAGTTTTGATGGTAGCGAATATGAATACGACAATGGTTATACACGCAACTATTTTGGCTTGTACGATAATCCACTTTACACAGCATACAAGAATCCTAATACGAGTAATGTAAATCGTGTATTTGGAAATACATATGTAAATGCTGATCCAACCAAATGGCTAAATATCATGTACAAAGTGGGTGTTGATCAATACAGCGAACAACGTCGTCAGGTTTACCACCGTTCATCAGCGGGTGATGATAACTCGCTTCGTTATGGTCAAGTGAATATGGATAACATCAACAGTTTCCAATTGTATTCGGATCTATTGTTAACGGCTAAAAAAGATTTCGGTAAAGACATCCACTCTACCCTAACATTGGGTAATAACGTATGGAATACCAATTTCGAAAGTACATTCAGCCGTGGTCGTGATTTGATCATTGATGATTTCTACAACCTTGGAAATTCGATCGAACGTTATACTTCTAACAGTCAGGAACGCATTCGTACAGCAGCTGTTTTCTTTAATGGAGAAATCGACTGAAAAAGTGCAATTTACCTAACATTGACAGGTCGTAACGAATGGTCATCAACATTCAACAAGGACAAGAATAACTTCTTCTACCCATCAGCCAACATCTCGATTGTTGTTAGCGAATTGGCTAAGCTTCCAGATTGGTTTAGTTTCTTGAAAGTGCGTGGTGCATTGGCTCAGAGCGGCATTTCTCCTCAACCGTATAGAAACCGCACGTATTTTTCACAGCCATTTTTTGCTGATGGATTTACAAATGGTAACAGCTTCCCTTACCTCGGTCAAGTTGGTTACGGAATCAACAGCATCAAAGGAAATTCAAACCTTTTGCCTGAGCGTGTAAATGGAAAAGAAGTTGGAACAGAAATGAAATTTTTCCAAGGTCGCTTAGGAGTTGATTTGACTTACTACTTACAAACGACAGTCGACATTTTATTGGATAAACCCGTTGCTCCTTCTTCTGGATTTGCCCGTGAATATGTGAATTCTGGAAAAATGCAAAATCAAGGTTGGGAATTAGCTTTAACAGGAACTCCAGTTAAAACAACCAATTTCACTTGGGATATCAGTGCTACTTGGTTTAGAAACCGTTCTAAAGTACTTGAATTAGCTCCAGGTGTTGAAGAAGTGGATATCGAAGCAGCATTTGAAGATGTGGGAAGTTTTGCCGTTGTTGGTCAACCTTACGGTGTTTTCTACGGTTCGGCTTGGCAACGTACAAGTGATGGACAATTAATTATCGATCCAAGTACAGGCCTACCAGTTATCGACCCTAAACGTAAAGCATTAGGAAGTCCTTATCCAGATTGGCTTTCAGGTGTTCGTAATACTTTCACTATTGGAAAAAATCTTAGTATTTCAATGCTATGGGATTTCCGTAAAGGAGGTAAAATATGGAATGGTACTTGGGCGCGTTTGAATCGTTTGGGACAAACTGAAGAATCGGCAGTTGACCGCGATAAACCTAAAGTAATTGAAGGAGTTGTAGCAACTGGATTTGATGATCAGGGATATGCTATAGCTGGAACGGATAAGAACACTACTGAAGTTTCTGCTTTCGATTATTATCGTTCGTATGTGGGTGATGCTGGTGGAGCAATTGAAAGTGCTATTCAAGACGGAAGTTGGGCACGTTTACGTGAGTTAAGTGCTAGTTATCGCATCAACTTCAAAGCGAATGCAGCTGGTAAAAAATTCATCCAGTACATCGACTTCAATGCAACTGCTATCAATTTATTGTTGTTCACCAAATACAAAGGTGTTGATCCGGAGACAAGTTTAACAGGAGCTGGATCTAACATTCAAGGTTTTGACTACTTCAATAACCCAGGTGTAAAAACTTTCTCGTTCGGTATTCGTGCCGGTTTTTAATCATCCTAATTCAGAAAAGACATGAAAAGAATTTTTAAAACCATGTTGTTGCTGTCTTTAACAGCAGCTGTTCTTCCAGGATGTAGCAAATACTAG
>JBIKOC010000326.1:0-3179 GCA_044358335.1 Flavobacteriales bacterium
TGCTGTATTAGTTTTAAGTCTTTTAGTTAATTCATGAGGAATCTTATCTTGAAATACAGGATTATACATACCCGAATACATAAGTGTATTTTCAGGCGAACGTTGAGGAAAGCGAAGGAATAGCATTACGACAAACATCATCCCCAACCAAGTCATCCATTTATTGGAATCTTTTAATGGGAACTTTAAAGCGAATGTTAATGGAATTAGAAAAAATGCAAATGATGAAAGGAAATTATCAAATCCCTCTGCAAATCCATGTCTAACAATACCTCTAGGAAGATTAACTATATAAAAAACACATAAAAAAACAATTATCAACCAAGGAATCAAATTTTTTGTAACGCTTTCTTTATTGAATAATTCGCTAATGGCAAGTATTAAACAGGCAATAACAAGTATTGGCAAAAGAAAATGCTCCCATTTAAAATATACCCCATTTTCATCACCCATATATGTTAATCCATAGGATTGAGAAGAATTCAAATAATCCAAGGATAACTGCAAACTTTTTATCCAATCAATATCTCTACTAATACATATAAACAAGAGAATTGTGCCTAATGAAGCAGCACAGTATAAGGTTGGTAAAATAAATTTCCAGTTTATTTTCTTTAACCAAAGGCTTATACTGAGAACAGCTAGTAAACAAAATATTAATGCAAATGCTAAATCAGCTCTCCATGGAATCAATAAAACAACAGATATTCCAAAATACCATGCTTGTTTAGCATTCGGTTTTCTCCACGCTAATATTAATATCAGTAATGGAATTAAAGCCAAAATGTAATAAGGTGATAAAGCTGCATCCGCAAATGGAAACAATGCCACAAAATAAAATGAAAGAAGCGTTTTGCGAGTTATAGCAAAGAGTAATTGATAGCTAATAACAACCCACAATATATTTTCAAGTACATCAAAAACAAGGAAATCAAGTCCTTGATAACCATAAATAAATTCATATAATATCCCAAATCCATAATCTGAAACAAAATGGGATGAAGCTTTGCTTAAAAGTGGCAGTGTTTGGAAATAATACATTTCCATGAGCGGTGTTGCCCGATTAGCAAGTTCAAATAGTTCTTTTGGCGCAATTCCATATGGAACATAAAAACTTTGAATTCCTAGTCCTATAGCTATTATCAACCATGTTTGTTTAAATACTAAAGGCCTAGTGGTTTTTATCCAATTATATTTTTGAACTATTAAATTGAGTATGAATAAAATGAATAAATAACAAATTGTCAGCAAAGCAGGAGCTACATGAACGCCACTTTTTAATAGAATTAAATAATGAATTTCAGTAACAATAAAAGGAGATAAAACACTGAAGGAGAAGATAAAAGCCCAATGCATCAACTTACTAGTATCGAGCGTAAACTTTTGTTCAATAAGGACTAAGGTGCTACTAAATACAATTGTCCAGATAATGAAATGTACAATTGGCGTTAAATTCATCGGTAACCACCATATCAATTGTAACCAAAATATGAACGTCCAAGCTGCAGCCAATGGAGCCGACAGTGTATGCGCCGATTTAGTGGGTATTTTACCGCATATAAAAATCCCAATATTTACTGCTGCGTATAAACTTGCAAGAGGTAATAGGGAAGGAGCGAACAAACCTGCAAGAACCTGAACTATACCAGCTTTTGAAATGGTAGAATTAAAACTAGTATAATTTGAATGTGGCTTAAAAAATGAAAATGAAAAAAGGTAATTTGTTAATAGCCAAGTACATATAAAGTATAGAATGAACCGATAAAACTCTCTAGTTCGTGCAGCAATATCAATGCCTTGCATGGTTGCTTCACCAATTTGATTTCCAAGTGAGGAATCTAATAGGGGATGAAGTGAGGGCAAAAAGTACACACTTAGCCAAAGGGAATAGAACAATCCTGTTGGCGAAAAACGAAATAACCTTTGTTGTATCGATAACATGCTTGCATGATAATTTATATACGCAAGCTAAACAAACTTCAGAAGCTCTTCTGAATACCTATAGAATTTGGTGTAGCATAAATGAGTTTCAATGCCTCATTTAATTCTTTTGAACTAGCCGATTCTAATAAGTAAAAACTCAAATCGAAGAGAAATAAAAATGATCCCTGCAGAATAATACTCCTCCCATATCCTCGGTATTGATTATGTTTTTTCAAACTTCCTACCGTATTTGAACGTTCTAAAAGAAGAGCACCAGTTGCTATATATGCTAAATCTAATCCAGTATTAAACAAAAGCGATTTTTCAAGTTTTAATTGCTTTTCTAGTACAGATATAGGTTCCGAAACAAGTTGTTCCTTTTTTGCATGCATATATCCTAGTGCTGCAATACTCAAATTCACTGAATTCCAAAGGACATTCATTTGGTGAAAATAAGCGTCCTCTCCCTCAGATTTCGATTTTAATGCTAAACCTGTTAAGATGTTACCGGCCGACCAGCTTCCTAAAACTAGCATTCCTATCTTTTGATCCGAAATCCTTCGTTCATCAAACAAGCGCATTAAACTATCTCGTTGTCCATAAACTGAGCTGAACTTGAATAGAAGGAATACAAGTAAAAGAATAAACCTAATGAGGAATTTCATTCTTAGGTCTTTTGTTTTTTCTTTTTAGCAGCCGGAAAAAGTATATTATTCAATATTAGTCTATATCCTGGCGAATTAGGATGTAACGCCAAATCGGTTGGTGGATCACCTACTTTGTGTTCATAATCTTCTGGATCATGACCTCCATAGAAAGTCCATGTTCCTTTACCAAACTCACCATGTATATAGCGAACTTCATTTGCAGCTTTATTCTCACCCATTACCAACACACTACTTTTAACACTCTTCTTTAAAAAAGCAGTTGTTTGTCCCATGAAACCTTTAATAATTCGCTCATGATTCTGGCAAAGCATCGTTGGAACAGGATCCCATTTGGCTGAAAACTCAAACAAGGCAAAATAATCTTCTTTCTCAGGAATACGACGTGATTGAGTAGCGTCAATGCTCGAAAATTCATATTCTCCCGGGTTTTGACTCAAGATGAAATTCTCAAAAGCAAAACAGTTATCCGTATTTATTTTGCTTTGCATACCTGGATCAGCCGGATCTCCATCAAACATTTCTGCACATATATCAATACCATCAGCAGCTAAAGAAATATCGTAACTGTCTGTTGCAGAACACATCGCA
>JBIKOC010000327.1:0-3175 GCA_044358335.1 Flavobacteriales bacterium
TTACTAGAAACAAAATCATGGATGTGATTCGCAAGGAACAAGCTGATATTCTTTGCTTTCAAGAGTTTTTCTATGAAGACACAGGTAATTTTAACACACTCGATACACTCTTACAAATTCAACCCGCAACATATGTTCAAATAGAACATACTGCCACTGTCAAGAAAGTTAATCATTGGGGAATTGCCACATTTAGTCGATATCCAATTTTAAAAAAGGGACTTATCGAATTCAAGGATAGTACCGATAATATTTCCATTTACTCTGATATTATAGCATATGGCGATACATTTCGTGTGTATAATCTGCATCTAGAATCGATTCGTTTTAGGGGTGAAGACTACAAAGCACTTAAAACAATCACGGGTAATGAAGACAACACCAATTTAGATGGACCGCAAAAGATAATTCATCGGATGCGAAGAGCATTTATCAGAAGAGCTCGTCAAACAGATATAATCAGCGAACATATCGCCAATTGTCCTCATCCAGTAATTGTATGTGGTGATTTTAACGATACACCTAACTCATACGCCTATCATCAGATTTCTAAAAACCTTAATGATGCTTTTAGAACTTCCGGCTCAGGAATAGGCACAACGTATATTGGAATGATTCCTTTCCTAAGAATTGATTATATCTTATACTCGCCAGATGTCTTTGAATCTATGTATTTCAAGGTAATACATAAGAAACTATCTGATCATTATCCTGTCATTAGTAGTCTGCATCTTAATCCCAAATTGGATTCAGAAACAAGTAATCAAAATAAATAACGAAACAGGAAATATAAACCTCCAGAAAGAATCATAGTAACAGGCAATGTTAGAAGCCAAGCAATAGCAATGTTGCGAATAGTGCTGCCTTGGAGATTCTTTACACCATTAGATGAAACCATACTTCCTGCTATTCCAGAAGATAGCACTTGTGTTGTACTAACAGGTAAGCCTGTAATACTTGCAATCCAAATGGTTCCAGCAGATACAAAACCAGCGCTGGCTCCTTGAGCATATGTGAGATTCTCCTTTCCAATTTTCTCCCCTATTGTAACTACAATACGCTTCCATCCAACCATAGTCCCTATACCTAGTGAAAGTGAAATAATTAGAATAACCCAATTTGGAGCATATTCTGTATATGTCTTCATCTCTTTTACAGAGCTTTCTAATCGTTTCTGATCAGAAATACTAAGTGATTTTAATACTCCTCCAGTTTTTAATTTCCCAATGTGAACCGCTATAAAAATTATGTCTTTCCTGAGAGAAAAACGCTCCGACTCAGGGATTTTCCTTGAATCACGATTACGATCAAAAACTTGCGTAATATCAAAAAGCTCTGCTTTAATTTGATCAGCAATAGCTCGATTAATTGGGCTCATTGATGTATTGTCAAGTAGGATAACAGTTTCTAGCGCAGCTCTTGATGAAAGCTCCATTCCATATAGATCTCGATTGCTATCCATAGCAAACTTCATCGGTGCTATACTAATAAGAATTAACATGATTAAGCCAACTCCTTTTTGGCCATCATTTGAACCATGCGTAAAGCTTAAGCCGGCACAACTTGCGATTAATAATCCTCTAATCCAGTTCTTTGGTGGCTTATCTCCTACTGGAGCCTTAAAAATTGCTTCATCTTTCATTAGACGCTTCATCAGCGTCATTGTTAGCATAGTAAGTCCAAAACCAAGCAATGGTGAAATAAGCAATGACAATCCAATATTGGTAGCCTTAGACCAATTAACACCAGACAAATCAGCTTGAGCTGAAGTAAGTGAAAACACAACACCAACTCCTAAAATTGAACCTATCAACGTATGCGAACTTGATGCAGGAATTCCCATCCACCAAGTTCCTAGATTCCATATTATGGCAGAAAATAATAATGCTAGAATGAGAGCGATATTTTGCCCCATTTCTTGCCCTACTAAGGATTCTGGTGGCAATAAATTAACAATTCCCATCGCCACAGCTATACCTCCGGCAAAAACACCAACAGAATTCATTACCCCAGATAAAATAACTGAATGAACTGGTTTTAATGATTTGGTATAAATTACTGTTGCTACAGCATTAGCTGTATCATGAAAACCATTAATAAACTCAAATATGCATGCACATAAAATGCAGACAATTAGAAGAATGGTAAGATTGATGTCAAGTCCGAACATATACGCTAAGCTAAATTAAAATTAACGCTACAATGCGCCTTAACAATTCCTTAACGCGATTGATTTATGCTCTTGGATGTGCAAGCAAATAAGCTGTTTTAAGCTTTTCTATTGTATTGTGAGTATAAACTTGTGTTGCACTTAAATTGGCATGACCTAAAATCTCTTTAATAGCATTCAAATCAGCTCCCTTATTCAACATTTCAGTTGCAAATGAATGGCGAAGCACATGTGGACTGCGTTTCTTTTGTGTACTTACTTTGGTCAAATACTTATTTACTAATCGATATACTAATATTGGGTAAAGCGATTTCCCATCCGGTGTGATGAAAAAATGAGAAGTAGAGGTAGTTATTGCATTTCTCAATGCCAAATACTTATTTATCTGATTTGATAATGAAGGAAATAATGGAAGTATCCGTTGCTTATTTCGCTTACCAGTTACTTTCAATTGCAGGTTTCGAGTATCAACATCTCGCAATTCTAGTTCTATCAACTCCGATAATCGCATGCCAGTACCATAAAACATTTCAAGTATCAAATGATTCCTTATTCCTTCAAAATCATCTGTAAACTCAGTTTGATCTAATAACAAATCCAACTTTTCGGCTTCAACATAAACTGGTAATCGCTTGGGTATCTTGGGGGAAGATATTTTACCCATGGGATTAATTTGTACCCAACCCGAACGAAGCGCGTATTTATAAAATGATTTTAAGGCTGTAATCTTTCTATTAATACTCCGAGCACTCAACCCATTTTCCATCATACTAACCAACCAAGATCTTATAAAAGAAACTTGAACTTGTTCTAACTGAGTTACTTCATATGAGGAATTTAAATAACTCACCCATTGCTTTAAATCAATTTCATATGCTATTAAAGAATGCTTAGAATATCGCTTCTCAAATCTTAAATACTCGATAAAACTCGATATCGCTTCCATGATGTAATGTACCTATAACTTGAATTTCCCTAACAAAAGAATATGGGGTTTCTTGAAAC
>JBIKOC010000328.1:0-3165 GCA_044358335.1 Flavobacteriales bacterium
ACTTTACCTCCGGTAGAGAAAAAAGATGTTCAATTAGTTGCTGGAAAACACACGATTATTCCCATTGATGCTCCCCAAGGTTTCTTAAACCTTAAAGCTGGAGAAGGCATGACTTATCGCGATTTGCAGTGTATTATTCGTAAAGCAGGCGAAATGAATACCTTGGATGTTATGTCGTTCAAAGACACGCGTAAGTTGATTGTTGGGAAATATGATTTAGAAATTCTCACGCTTCCTCGCACGAATTTGAAAGCAGTTGATATTGCTCAAAGTCATACAACAACTGTAAAAATCGACGAGCCTGGAACAGTTAATTTTCAACTTCCACTTCAAGGAGTTGCAAGTGTTTTACTGGAAGATAAAGGACAAATGATTTGGGTGTGTAATCTGAGTGACAACACACAACAGGAAGTTGTACGATTACAACCCGGAAAATACAAAGCGGTATTTCGCGGAAAAGGCGTGAGAGAAACGCTATTCACCATTGAGAAAAACTTCATCGTTCAACCAGGCACCTCGCAACAGGTCATTTTAAAATAATGCTTATGGAACCATTTACATTTACGGATCAAAATGATACACGCTCTGGATTTGGAGCTGGATTGCACGAACTAGGAAAAAGCAATCCGAATGTAGTTGCGCTGTGTGCCGATTTAATTGGTTCCTTGAAAATGGATGCGTTTGTAAAGGATTTCCCTGAGCGATTCTTTCAAGCAGGAATTGCCGAAGCCAATATGATTGGTATGGCAGCCGGATTAACCATTGGAGGAAAGATTCCTTTTACTGGAACATTTGCTAATTTCTCTACCGGTCGCGTGTATGATCAGATTCGTCAGAGTGTGGCCTATTCAGGGAAGAATGTAAAAATTTGTGCTTCACATGCCGGTTTAACATTGGGTGAAGATGGAGCAACTCACCAAATTTTGGAAGATATTGGATTGATGAAAATGTTACCACACATGGTGGTGATAAATCCTTGCGATTACAATCAAACCAAAGCTGCAACCATCGCCATTGCTAATTACGATGGTCCGGTTTATTTGCGTTTTGGTCGTCCTAAAGTGCCTAATTTCACTCCAGCGGATCAAAAGTTTGAGATTGGGAAAGCAGTGATTTTAAAAGAAGGAAAAGATGTGAGCATTTTTGCAACAGGCCATTTGGTTTGGAAAGCATTAAAAGCTGCAGAAGCATTGTGGGAGAAGGGAATCGATGCAGAAGTAATAAATATTCATACGATTAAACCACTGGATGATGAAGCAGTCATTGCCTCGGTCGGTAAGACCGGATGCGCAGTTTCGGCCGAGGAACATCAGCGGAATGGTGGATTAGGTGATAGCATAGCACAATTGCTAGCACGTACTTTACCAAGACCGCTCGAAATGGTGGCTGTAAACGACAGTTTTGGAGAAAGTGGGACGCCAGAAGAATTGATGGTGAAATATGGTTTAGATACTGTAAACATCATCGAGGCAGCTGAGTCCGCAATTCGCCGACGCTAAACCAACCGGAAAACCAGACCGGAGCGAACGTATGGAAGAATTCAGCGACCGGGAGCTATTGGATTTATTTGCACAAGCATCAATGCGAAATCATGCGTTCAATATGCTCGTGCGCCAATATCAGCAAAGGTTGTACTGGCATATTCGCAAAATGGTTTTAGACCATGATGATGCGGATGATTTGCTCCAAAACGTATTTATCAAAGCATTTAAGGCCTTAGATAATTTTCGGGAAGACTCGAAAATCTATACCTGGCTTTATAAGATTGCAACCAATGAGTGCATCACGTTTCTGAATAATAAAAAGAAACGATTTATGGTGCCCATGGCGGATGTAGAATATCAGCTATCTCAGAATTTAGAAACAGATAGTTATTTCAGCGGAGACCGCATTCAAATGAAATTACAACAAGCTATTTTGACGCTACCTGACAAGCAGCGACTGGTTTTCAATTTGAAATATTTCGAAGAAATGAAATATGAGGAAATGTCAGAGATTTTAGGGACCTCCGTTGGAGCTTTGAAAGCTTCCTTTCATCACGCCGTAAAGAAGATTGAAGAATTTATGAAACGCGATTAAACCAAGTTGAATCAAACGAATCACAGGAAAACATGAACCCAGAAGAAACACCCGATTTTATTCCAGAAGACTTCCCGAAGGGCAATCCATTTCGGGTTCCTGAAGGATACTTCGATCGCTTCCCGGCAAAGCTGGCGGAGCGGATGGAAGAAGACAAGAAAATTCGGCGCTTTCCATTTCCATCACTACTTAAACCTGCACCATTACTAGCTGCAGCGTGTATGCTAATTATAGCAGGAGTGTTTGGGTATAGAATGTTAACCGGTCCAGTTGATCCACTAACCGATGATGAGATTTCGACTTATGTATATCAAGAAGGAATTATAGATGAATTGGAAGTGGACGATATATTAGAAAGTACTGATATGGCCGAATCGACTGATACCACTCCAACAAGAACATCTACAAACGAAAACGATGAAATTCAACATTATCTGTTAGATGAAGACATCGACGATGCAGATATCATTAACGAACTTTAGAAACCATCACATGAAACTCCATTTGCTAATCCTGATGCTAATCCTGAATATTCCAGGTAATGCACAAAAAGATAATGTCCGTGAGCGTATTAAGTCGCAACGAATCGCATTTATCACCCAAAAACTAGCTTTAACTCCCGATGAAGCTCAGAAATTCTGGCCGGTTTACAATCAATATTCCGACGAAATTGAACGAGTGAAGAAGGATATGAATAAACTACGTCGTTCCACTAACGACAATCTGATGAGCATGAATGACAAGGATATTGAAAAAGCCTTGGAAGATGATATTCAGAACCAACAGAAAGTTACTGACTTACACCGTAAGTATCAATCGGATCTCAAAAAAGTCATTCCGGCTAGAAAGATTGCACAACTGTATAAAGCAGAGCATGATTTCAAGCTTACTTTATTAAAACGTATGCGTGATTCAGGACATCAAGGACCGCCACCTGAAGAGGAATTTTAAATAAATTCAACCATCACACGCAAACCGTCTCGTAAGTATCGACCTCCTTCGATAGGATAAGAGGCGGTTTTATTTTATACTAAACCAAGCCATTCTTTAGCTGTACCGCTTAATAAACGGACTTTATCTTGATCA
>JBIKOC010000329.1:0-3161 GCA_044358335.1 Flavobacteriales bacterium
GTATATCCCTAACGGACATATAGTTGGATTGAGTAAAATTCCTCGTGTGGTTGATGCTTTCGCGCGTCGTTTACAAGTACAGGAACGATTAACAACGCAAATTCGTGATTGCATAGAGGAAACGCTTCGACCTCTTGGGGTAGCTGTAGTAATTGAAGCTCAACACTTGTGCATGCAGATGCGTGGAGTGCAGAAACAGAATTCGGTAACAACAACATCTGCATTTACTGGAGAGTTCATGGCAGAAAAAACACGCGCTGAATTTTTCAGTTTAATCGGACATCGATTGCATTAAATGAAATTCCCGATCCGGCACTAAGCTGAATCGGGAATCCATTTCGTGGGCCATCCATCCACGTGTTAATCGTCCTAACTGGACCTAATAAATACACTTAATACATACTCATAAAGAAATCTTAATATGATTATGTTTCAAAGATGTACTATTACATTAGAGCGGTCAAGTGGCAGATAGGCTATAAATTTCGGTAACTTTAGTACAGGAGAATCATATCTATTTAGACATTAATTATACTGTTTCAACTATAAAATCGGATTATTAATAAGTAATCCCATTAAAGTTTGAGAATACCCTGTTGAAAAGCGAATCGGATAAGGCCGACGGTATTCTTTGAATTCGTTTTCTTTAACAGTGAACTTCGGTATTTCTTCACCATGGAAAGACTGATATTGAGTTCGGAAGCAATTTGCTCATTGCATTTTTCATCGCAAATCCGACGAAGAACCTGAAGTTCGCGCGACATAAGCATATGCGAATAACAATCTTCAGCAGCAACTGGATTAGCTACAATTTTATAAATAACACGGGCGACTTCAGGAGAAAAATACTCACCACCCTGACACACGATTCGTATCGCTAACAAAACTTCGTTCAAACTACTCGAACGTAAAACAAAGCCTTTTAAGCCATTTTGAATGCAGTCGCGCAAATATCGATTGTCGCGCAAACGCCCCATGAATATTATCCTTTGGTCAGGATAAAGTCGAATGATATGCTGCAAAATCTCAATGCTTTCTGAGTCATTCAATCGCGTATCTAGCATGAGAATATCGTAGCGATATGCTTGTAAATATTGAAGAACTTCTTTGCGATTATCGGTCACATCTACTCGAGAAAAACCATTTCCAGACATCAGCATATGTTGCAAACCACTGCTAAAAAGTGGAATACGATCGGCTAATAGTAGGGTTATCTCACCCGTTTTTTCTTTTTGAGCCATTTACAAACTAATTGATAAACCCCGGCAATTTGAATGTACAATTAACTTGACAAAAAAGTCTAATACGACATATTGAATGCAACAAGTGTATAAGAGAATTTGTCAAACAAACCCTTGATTAGCAATATACAAAATTTGATTTCTGGTAGAGAAACAGATCAATTTCCGCCAATTAGGCTTTAGAAATTAGTGGAGAAATCTTGAGTTTCTGAAAGTGCTTGTTGCTCATCATCTCGAAAAGGATGACGCTGAATCCAAGGAGCAGGTGTGGAGTTTTCGACCAGAATACAAGCGATTCCGTTAAGAAGTGGATTCCGCATTTTTACTATCACGGGACTAACTACCGGAATAGCACCAATAGTGCTTTTAATTTCCATAGCAGTGCGACCAAAATCGATGCAAGCTGTTCGATGTTCGATGGCAGTTTCGACATAATCGTACAACATGTTTTGATAGAGCGAAAACTGCTTATTAGCCGAATAGTCGATGCCGATTAAGTGTGCATCACTTTGAACTGAATCAATTAGAAATGTGCTAAAACCAACTAGTTTCCCATCAAATAAATATGCTTTGAATAAGAAACGATCTTGAAATGCTTGTTTTAAATGCAGGAAATAATTGGGTGATATCCGAAATAAACGAAATCGTGCCTTGTCAAAAACATTCCGATAAAGCTGATTGATTTGATCTAAATGCTCTTTTATCTCCACTTCTGACCAAATTTCTCGATGCAGATTTAACCCTTTTTTTCGGGCTGCTTTGGCTCGAATACGATACTTAGATGCCATTGCATTTAGATAATCTTCGTAGTGATTCCAGGTCGTATCCAGATGAAATCGCATAACCGGCAAAGTTGGTACACGTCTAAACCCATCTATACGTAATGAATCAATAATCAAATCCTGATTATCATTAAAATCCTTTACCAATGTGATGGAATATGGCCCGAATTGCTGCTCTACTTTCTTTAATACGTTTGACCAACATTCTGACTTGACAACATCACTCAAACGAGGAGAAAAAGTCATTCCGTAAGGACCTGTAACCTGACAATTTCCGGCAATTAGAATGCGAATACCTTTCTTACCACTTCCTAGATGAATGAGTGATTTAACCAAACCTTCAATCTTTATTGCAAAGCGACTATCGGATGCGAATAAACGCCCCAATTCATCGAGTTCTTCTCGGTATAAAATCAATTCTTGAAAACAGCCCCAAGCAACAAGCTCATCTCCCTGTCGAATACATGGAAATAGAAATCGCCCTTTTGCTCCTGAACCTTGAATAAGTGCTTGAATGTATCCTTGCTCAAAATAGAAATTGGTTTTCCAACCTGTCGAACTTGATTCAGGAGGAGAATCTAACCAGTCAATTTGAAAATCAGTAAGGGAGTCCACCCGATCATTCGCTAAACAAAACACAGTGCAAGATACAATTAAGCCTTTCGAGTAAAACAAGTAGGAACGTCATAAACGAAAGCAAAGCCAAATTGTTGGCAAAAAAAATCGCCCGACTAGAATACCAATCGGGCGATAAAGAAATGAATTCAAAAGCTTAACGAGTCACTATCAATCGTTTTGTTTGAATATGAACGCCAGCTTGAATGCGAACTAAATAAGTTCCAGCAGGTAAAGATTCTGTTTGGAATTGATGTTCGCCTGCAGCCAATTCACCGAGCTTATGGTTTTGAATCAAACGGCCTGAAACATCTAGAACCGAAACTTGAACATCGTCTGCTTGATTCAATTGAAGTGTGATTCGACTACGATCTAAAGTTGGATTCGGCTGCATGTTAAACTGCATGTTCCCAAGTGGTTTCATCCCCAAAGTTGGATCAAACAAGGTATTGCGAGTAGTATTCGTTTGAATCGGAGGATTGAAATCAAAATAGATATAAGCAGTATTATTGATCTCGGTACC
>JBIKOC010000330.1:0-3153 GCA_044358335.1 Flavobacteriales bacterium
AAAGTTGGTAAAATAGCCATAATTGCAACTTGCTCCCTGTTGATAGGTTATACCCATGTGGAATAACTCTTCACTAAAGTTCTGTAATAAAGAACCTTGACCAACAGGAATTTCAGCAGTTGTGAAAGCTTTTCGCATGAAAACCCAAACTCCATTTGAACCAGGAACCGGTTGGAAATCAGCAGATGTAATTAATGAAGGATTACCATTTAATAAGAATGATCCTTCAGAACCAGCTTTGATCGTTAAGTTCATTTTGAAGTTTGCATTACCAGTTCGTGTAAATCCAACTTGATTTGAACCGGTACATTCCAACGAAGGAATAATAGCACCTGCAATTTGATCTGATACACCCGAAATATGTAAAACATAAATAGGCTTACTTCCTTGAATAAATCCAGCAGCTGCTGAAAATGAATAGATATACTGCTGTCCAGTATTTAATGTAGTTACTGGTGTCAAGCCTCCATCAATAAAAATATCGGTTCCATCTTCAGTAGCTAAAACATATACCTTATCTCCTGGTGTTCCCAAATCGCCTCTAACTACAATATGCTTGAATCCACATTTGTCAACCGAAATTAACTGATCTGCTGCTAAATCGGCTCCACCATCTGTAGCCAAATTCAAGTCGATCATATCATCTTTAATCGTAACAGCTATTGGACGATCTGATTCTATCTTAGTTCCTGCTGGCTTTGCTGGACCAGTCTGGTCAATCGCTTCACAGTAATAGGTTTGTCCGCGGTTTAAATAAATGCTAAATGGCACACCAGCTAGGTGATTCACAATATCAATGGTAGGAGTGATAGTTACTGTAGTCGAATCATCGGTTGCAACAATCACAAACCCGCTTCTTGGAGCAGGAATATATGGGCTACCTCCTAAGCTTTGGTCATTTTCCCACTCAGTTTGAAACGGAGTGTAGAATAGTGTTCCATTTCCATTCTTACCTTTCAATGCAACCAAATCTCGGTTTGCAGCTGCTCCCAACTCGTAATATGCTGTTATGGGAGCTGTTGAACGAATCAAAATACCAGTATTCATTACCGAATCAACTTCTCGGGTCTCAATCTGGTTAAGCCAATTCGTTAAATTAATAGTTTGTGTCGAACTGGCCGCAAGATTTACGACAATTGGCGCAAACGATAAATTGGCGGGCTGCCAAAGAGTTATTTGAGCCGGATCAGTTAATGTTGACACAACAACCTGAATAGGTCTGTCTCGGAATGCATTTCCATTTATTTCACCTTGTGTACCCTGAGTTAAATCAGGTGCTCCAAACCAAAATTCTTGGTCTATTTGAGCTTTTGATTGTAAACAAAAAACTGAAACGAAAATGAAAACAAGTAGCGAATACCGCATAGTTGCTTGGATTGGGTTAGTTTAGGAGCTGATAATGAACAAATAAATCTAGAAATGAAAATTTCCTCGCCTGTTTACTGAATTCGACTTAGGAAGGTTTCATTTTTTATAAATAAGCATGCAAATTTGCTTAAAGAATATGATATAATAAGGTTTAAATTGATGACAATCTTACTTGTAGACTAATATTGATGATTGTCTTTGACTAAAACACACATTTTTTTATTTGTAATACGTGTGATTTCTAGTTTCGATCCTTTCTACCTAATTGCTTCCAAGAATTCAAAAGAATCAATAAGTCTTGCTGAATTCGATAATCTTTCGCATAAAGTAAATTGGTTTGATGTTTAATCTTTTCATCGTATGATTCTTTAGCATACGGATCAAGTGGATGTAATATTCCTGTATCTAATTTGGGTAACGATATATTCTTTTCTGATTCTGAATACCCAATCCAAGAAAGTTTTCCTGTAAAAACCTGCCAAGCATTTAATAATGCTCTTAATCCATTAGGGATGAATAATAATGTTACTGGAAATAGCAATATCATTAGAATTGAAACACTCAAATCAAAAATTCTTTTCTTACGCTTATTTGAAGGCTTTGCAACTGAATTTAAGCCTATTGTGTATAGTTCTCCACTAGTTTGAATAGAATTACTTCCTATAATAAACAAGCTTTCAGGCGGAGCAATTTTATATTCTAATTCAGGATGATTAATCTTCATCATTTGATCCATTATCTGGGCAGAACTCAAATCTTTCCCACAAAAAATCAATTCATTAATTCCGAAAATTTCAACCATTTCTCGAAGTCGACTCAAATCACCAGCATATCTAGTTGTGGCTGAGTTTTCAGCGCGAGGAGATACAATTCCAACATAAGATGTCTTTACTGGTGATTGATTTAATAATGCTGCTATTCTAGTGGCTTCAAGCTCTTCACCAACAATTAATATTCGTTTCAGTGTACCATCCTCTGGAAAAAAACTTTTAAATCGAAATAGATTATAAACCATTCGGATTCCAGTAGCTGATATAGCTGCCCATCCTGCTCCAACTAGCGTTAAAAAACGGGAATAACGATGAGCCTCGTCAAGCATTCCATAAACAACTAGGATAATCAATGTGCCTATGGCTAATCCTCTTATTGTTTTTAGAATCCTTAACGGATGATCGTATCCACCACTTATCCATGTAAATGATATCCAGCTAATAATGTAAAGTGGAACTGCAACCCATAAAAACTCCATTGGATAGAAAATCCCACTTCGTGCAGCCCAATAATCTTTTAGGAAATACATTCCTGCAAACATCACAAGAGCATCGGTTAATGGCAGCCATACAGCCGAAACTAAACGATTGACAAGCGAGAATGCTGCTCTTAAATAAACAGCTATCCGAATTAGAAAACTAAATAATCGAGCATTCTTCTGTGAAAAATGCTTGTTTGCGAAAATGATCATCGCTTGGTAAAAAACAAACACATAATTAATGCTGCTCTTCTTTGTACTCTCGCCTCGATAATGGATAATTCGTGTCTTAGGATGATAAATAACTTTATATCCCGCTAAAAAAATCCGATAACTTAAATCAATGTCTTCCCCATACATAAAGAAGGCTTCATCCAAATATCCCGCTTCATCAAGTGCTGCTTTACGCATAAACATAAATGCCCCTGATAATATCTCGATCTCATTCGTCTCCTCTTTATCTAAAAAACCTAAATGATATCTGCCAAAAGTTCTTGATCTAGGAAACAACTTTGATAGACCAAAAATCTTATAAA
>JBIKOC010000331.1:0-3145 GCA_044358335.1 Flavobacteriales bacterium
CTTGTCGATTAAATGCTGTATGAGATAGTTTAATTTCATCTATCTCTGATTGATAGATAATATGATGAGTTCCAGGAACATCATCGGTTCGAATAGAATGAATAGGAATGGAATTGGAAGGAGTTGGTTCTTCCGAACGGCTCCAAGTATCATAAACTAGATGCTCAGCAATGATTCCCTCCGCTAAGGTTATAGCTGTCCCACTTGGAGCATCTTTTTTACGGATATGATGAATTTCCTCCATGGTTGGAGCGTAATCTTTTTGGGTAGCCATCAACCGTGCAAGAAAGCGATTCATCTGAAACAACATGTTCACACCAATACTGAAATTGGTGGCATAGAACAAACTTTGATTCATGTCTAAACAACGGTCGCTTACTTCATGTAAATGAGCATACCAGCCTGTTGTTCCGGTTACAACGGGAATATTGTGTTCGAAACACGTGTAGATATTCTCCACAGCTGCTTCGGGCTGGGTAAATTCAATAGCTAAGTCGGCTAAATGAAGCTGATCTTTCCAAGCAGAACCGGATGTCTTACTCACCTTTAAAACCACCTCATGACCACGTGCAACTGCCAGTGCTTCAATGGCTTTCCCCATACCTCCATAACCTATAAGTGCTAGTTTCATGGTTTAAAATTTCATGGTTATTCCAATTCCGGGAGCCGGAAAAGTCAAAATAGATGAATAAACGGGTTGGGGACGAATATGCATCGATAAATCATCGTTGACGTTGAAGTCAAATAAATGAGCGTCAACTGTTGCATCAATAATATTTAAGGTGTAAACCAAAGCTAATCCAACTATCGTTAAATCTCGATTCCGGTGATAAAAATCCTGCAATTCATTCAGATTGGCGTTGGAGTATTTCTCCAAATTAACATCTAAGCCACCTTCACCTTTTTGTCGTTTGATGAGTTCGTCCTTAAACAAGGTGTAATTCCGCTGATTAAAACCCAAGCCATAAATAAGCGCTCCTGTTCCAGCTGCTAATACGCCTACTTTCCAATATTTACGATTGTAAACCTGTCCAGCACCGGGCACAACAGCCGACAATAACGCAGCTTTTTTAGGAGAATGAACAGGTGTTTTGACTTCAGCTTTTTTCACAACTGTATCTTGTTTAACAGTTCGTGCTTGATCAACCTGTTTTATTACACTGCTATCTGAAGAATAGGTTGGTTTAAGTTTTCTTTTAGTCGGATCCATCTGTGCCTGAGCACCTGAGATCGGAAAAAGAATCCGAAAAATCAGACAGACGATCGACAAACGAAACCACATCAAGGAATAAGTTTGCTGAGTAGCTGAGCTAATTCCTCAGGTGAATTAAACCGAATGTTTAACTGACCTTTTCCGTCTTGTGTTGTTTTAATATCCACCGGAACTTCGAGACGCTTATGAAGACTATTAATTGCAGCTTTGAGTTCGGCGGGAAGCATAGCTTTAGCACTGCGAGCCGGACTTGATTCAGGCTGTTTGTTTTTGCGAGTTGCTTCTTCCACTTGGCGAACCGACATCTCACTGCTCAAAATCTGGTTGTACAAACTGAGCTGTTGCTTAGGATCTTCAATGGCTACGAGAGCACGGGCGTGACCCATAGAGATTTTACGTTCGCGGATTCCGAGTTGAATTTCGGGAGGCAATTTGAGCAAACGTAAGTAGTTAGCTACGGTGGAACGCTTTTAAGCTACTTTCTCACTTACTTCTTCTTGAGTAAGTTTTACTTCCTCAATAAGGCGTTGATAGGCTAAAGCGATTTCAATTGAATCGAGTTCTTCGCGTTGAATATTCTCCACCAAAGCCATCTCGAGCATCGCCTGATCATTGGCAATTCGGATATAAGCTGGAATGGTAAGCAAACCTGCCATTTGAGAAGCACGAAAACGACGTTCTCCGCTAATCAACTGATACTTATCGTATCCCAGTTTTCTAACAGTAACAGGTTGAATAAGTCCCATTTCTTGAATCGACTCGGCTAATTCACGCAAAGCTTCTTCTTCGAAATAAGTTCGCGGTTGAAATGGATTCGCTTCAATCTGATCAACCTGCAATTCTGAAATAGAACCTACAACAGCTCCATCGGAAAGTGCAGGACTTTTAGTTGTAATATCTGTTTCGGGGCTTGTAAGCAAAGCTCCAAGTCCTTTTCCCAGGGCATTCCGTTTATTATTCATGTATGTTCAGGGCTGCCTGTCAATTTAAATTTTCGTTCAAAGGTTCAATAACCTTTTCGGCACTAGGCATACGAGTTAGGTCGTATTTCTGTAAAATTTCGCGGGCTAGATTGAGGTAATTAATTGCTCCAGATGAACCTGCATCGTGCATAATCACGGATAGTCCAAAACTTGGAGCTTCTCCCAATCGCGTGTTACGTTGTATAATGGTATCGAACACCATTTGCTGGAAATGCGTTTTAACCTCTTCCACCACTTGATTACTTAAGCGTAAACGACTGTCGTACATGGTAAGCAAAATACCTTCGATCTCTAATTCGGGATTGAGGCGAGATTGCACAATCTTAATGGTATTGAGGAGTTTACCCAAACCTTCGAGGGCGAAATACTCACACTGAACCGGAATGATAACCGAATCGGCAGCTGTTAATGAGTTCACAGTAATCAAACCGAGTGAAGGCGAACAATCGATAATGATGAACTCGTACTGATCACTAATCTTGTTGATTGCCGCACGCATCATGTGTTCGCGGTTAGGTAGATTAATCATCTCAATTTCAGCACCTACCAAGTCGATATGCGCTGGAATCAAATCCAGATTAGGTGTATTAGTACTGAGTATGATATCCTTCGGCTCTACCTCATTGATGATGCATTCGTAAATGCTCGTTTTGATGTTGCGCGGATCAAATCCGATCCCTGAAGTGGCATTTGCCTGCGGATCGGCATCGATCAACAAGGTTTTATGTTCCAGAATTGCCAGACTGGCCGCCAGGTTTATGGCAGTGGTCGTCTTCCCTACTCCTCCCTTCTGATTGGCGATTGCTATTATTCGGGTCATATGTTTTTTTTACTGAATCTGTTGAATCCGGTTTCAACTGAAATCACGGCAAATATAGCTATTGAATCTCCTTTTTGGGATGGAAAACATCAACACCAAGTAGTTGGTAAGTGCTAGTTATTAACAGAA
>JBIKOC010000333.1:0-3124 GCA_044358335.1 Flavobacteriales bacterium
TCATCGGCAGTCATAATCTTATAATTGCTAGGCACTATAAAGAGTTCATCCGAAACATTTTGTTTAAGAACTTCTTTAGCTGAAAGATTCATAACAAATGCACCTTGGTTAATATTGAATTCCAAGACAGAACCATCAATCTTACTCATAGGTCCGTTAGCATATGATTTATTGAGAGAAAGTTCTTTGGTAAACCACATCTCAATTTTTTCGGTTTGTCCTTTATTGATTACACTTGGAAATTCAGCAATCGCTTTAGTACAGGTATATCCAGCTATTTTCTTTTTCTCACTTGTAATATTAACTTTTGCTGATTCATATAATTTCTTGGATTCCTCAGTAGTCTTATCGGTAGAATTATCGATAGCATATTTATTACCCATTAGATCCATAAGGGTAGTAGATTTATTTGAAGCTCCATCTGTAATAGTCACATTTTTCATTCCCATCATCAAGCTCATTTCCATTCTCGATTTTGTTCCTTTAAAATATGCGGTTGCCTCTTTTGGTAACATGGCAGAAGCTTGAGGATCGTCGATGCCATTTATGGTTACGTTAAAAACTATTTTGCCTTCAAAAGATTGAGCATTGATACTAGTGCTCAAGAAAACGATTAGTGAAAAGAGGAAAAAAAATTTCATTATGAAAACGTTTACGTGATTGATAAAGAATAATTAGCTAGTTACAAAACTATGAATAGCCAAGAGTTTTTAACATAGACTTATAACTCTGTTCTTTACCAAAAATGTATGTACTTAATTCTCCATTTTCATCTTTATTGATAATAACATGTTTAGGAGCGGGAATTAGGCAATGTTGAATTCCGCCATAACCACCTAAAGATTCTTGATATGCGCCTGTATGAAAGAATCCAATGTATAAGGGGTCATCAATAATCTCCTCTTCAGTAACCATTGGAAGAAAGACTTGTGATATATGCGCTTCTGCATTGTAATAGTCTAAACTATCACAGGTTAAACCACCAAGGTTCACGCGAGAATATTCTATGTCCCACTTATTTATAGCCAATAGAATAAATCGTTGATTGATTCCCCAAGTATCTGGAAGAGTGGTAATGAAAGAGGAATCGATCATATACCAGTTTTCGGTGTCGTTTTGTTGTTTTAAATCAATGATTGAATAGAGCGTAGCTCCACTTTCACCAACTGTAAAAGACCCAAACTCAGTAAAAATATCAGGTTCTTCCACACCTTGCTGGTTACAGAACGTTTTAATTTGACGAATAATTTCCTCGGTCATGTATTCATAATCGAATTCAAATGCGAGTGAGTTTTTAATTGGTAATCCACCTCCGATATTCAAAGACTTTAATGTTGGGCAGATTTTCTTCAAATCACAATAAACTTGAAGGCATTTAGCCAATTCGCTCCAATAATAAACGGTATCACGAATACCAGAATTAATAAAGAAATGGAGCATATTCAATTCAAACCGATTGTCGTTCTCGATTTGTTCTTTATAAAATTGAAGGATGTCTTTATAACGAATTCCAAGGCGGGAGCTATAAAATTCAAAACTTGGTTCTTCTTCCGAAGCGATGCGAATTCCGATTTTCGTTTTGGTTTTAAGATGCTCTTTGTAATAGTTAATTTCCCTTTTTGAATCTAAAATGGGAATCAGATTTTCAAATCCATCTTGAATCAACTCGACAATAAACTCCTGATACATAGGACGTTTGTATCCATTGCATATAATGAATTTATCTTTGGGCAATAGGCCTTTTGCATGCAATTCTTTTATAATTGGCATGTCGTAAGCAGAAGATGTCTCAATATGAGTTTCGTTTTTAAGAACTTCCTCTAAAACGAAAGAGAACTGGGAACTCTTGGTGCAATAACAATATACGTATTTACCCTTATAATCGGCCTTTGCCATTCCCACATTAAACATTATTTTAGCCCTCTGAATTTGCTCACTGATCTTAGGAAGATAAGAAATTTTCAAGGGAGTTCCGTATTGTCGGATAACATCCATCAAAGGAATACCATTGAAATTCAATTCATTATCTACCACATCAAACCCGGGTTGTGGAAACTCAAAAGTTTGTTTGATCAAATCTTCATACTTGTTTTTCATGGCATTCAAATTCCGAATGATTTAAAGGGGAACATATTTAAGTTGCAAAAGTAAGTAACTTGGATTAATGTAGATTAAAGTGATGTAACTAATTTACTTATATGAAAAAAGCTAAGCTTGTTTTACTTCGATCAGAATTGGGTGCTGGAACGCGAGGCGCTAGCATGGGCGTTGATGCCTTAAAAATTGCTGCAATTGATCTTAAAAGCGATTACTTTAGAAAATATGATGAAGTTGAAATAAGTGATGAGAACTGGCTTTTATTAGAAAATGTTAAGTTTAAATATGCTAAGCGGATTCGTGGAATCATGAAGATATATGAACGACTAGCTAAATCGGTTGGTCGTATAATGAAGAAGCAAGCTGCTTATCCAATTGTATTATCAGGAGATCATAGTACAGCTGGTGGTACTATTGCAGGAATAAAAAGTGCTTATCCAGAAGATCGATTAGGAGTTATTTGGATAGATGCGCATGCGGATCTTCATTCACCTTATACGACTCCATCTGGTAATATGCATGGAATGCCATTAGCAGCAGCACTTGGAGAAGATAATCTTGAAATGAAGACAAATGAACTGGATGAAAAGACAGTTGAACTTTGGGATAAATTAAAAAATTCGGGTGGAATAGTTCCTAAGATTGAGTACAGGGATCTTGTATATATAGGAGTAAGAGATACAGAGGAACAAGAAGATTTTCTGATAGAAAAACATCATGTAAAGAATGTATCAACTAAAGAATTACGAACAAAAGGAGTGGAAACTATTGTAAATGATGTATTTCAACATTTGAATCATTGTGATCGGATTTATGTTTCATTTGATGTTGATAGCCTTGATCCAAGAATTTCGGTTGGGACAGGAACTCCAGTTCCAAATGGGCTAAGAGTTAAAGAAGCAAAAGACTTAATGACTCAGTTAGTATCCAATCCTAAAGTTTGTTGCTTTGAGATTGTTGAGATAAATCCTACGCTTGACACTGAAAATTCAATGGCTGAAACAGCCTTTAAAATATTAGAAGCTGC
>JBIKOC010000334.1:0-3118 GCA_044358335.1 Flavobacteriales bacterium
ACTAGAGCCTGAAAATTCTCGATTCACTTCTTTTCAGAGCTTAGAACCAACAGCCGAAGATCAACAATGGACTAATATTTCGAGTATTCTAGAAGATAGTAAAGGAAGAATTTGGTTTGGAACATTTGGCGGCGGATTGATTCAACTCGATCGTCGAAGTGGCAAAATGTTGAATTATCAGCACGATGCTAAAAATCCACAGTCGCTAAGCAACAATACGGTAAACGGTCTTTCGGAAGAAGATGAAGGTAATTTGTGGATTGCGACATCCGAAGGAATTAACATATTACATCTCAATACAGGTGAGATGCAGTTGGTTCAAAACAATCCCGACAATCCGAATAGCTTGTTGAACAATGATGTTCACTTATTATATCGTGATCGCGCAGGTGTTATTTTCATTATTACTGCCGATGGAATTAACATATACAGCAAGCTCAGCGGGCGTTTTAGAAAATTCCAAAAGAATCCGAATGAAGTAAAAAGCTTATCGAGTAATGCTATTAACTGTTTCATTGAAGGACCAGACGGTTCTATTTGGATAGGAACACGTGATGGATTGAATCGTTTTGATCGTTCTAGCAAGCAGTTTCAGGTGTTTCGATTGATTCCAGAAGTGAAGGATGAAGTTTGTAGTAATGAAATTAAATCCTTGCATTTTGATCAAAAAGGTCGGTTCTGGGTGGGGACATCCAATAGCTTATGTTTATTCGACCCCGCCAATTCGAAGGCTAAGCAATATCGATTCAACAATTTCAACCCTAACAGTTTAAATAATGAAGTTCACACCATTGCAGAAACCCGAAATGGTGCACTTTGGATTGGATTGAGAAAAGGATTAGCTTCATTTGATCCTGATTCAGGCACGTTTAAACTATATCGCCCCGACCCAACTGTTTCGGAGAATCAGATTACCAATAGTGTTTACACAATTTTGGAAGATCGTTATGGTAAATTCTGGGTTGGTACTTTAGGTGGTGGATTAAGTGAATTCGATCGTAAATCGACAAAATTCAAATCCTATCTGAATATTCCGAATGACTCGACAAGTTTATCCCACAATTCGGTTATCTCCTTGCATGAAGATCAATTTGGATTCTTTTGGGTAGGGACTTTTGGAGGAGGATTGAATCGAATGGACCGAAAAACGGGTAAGTTCATTAATTACACAGCCCGAAATGGTTTACCGGATGATATGATTTATAGCATCCTCGAAGACCCAAAAGGGAATCTTTGGATGAGTACCAATACAGGCTTGGTGAAGTTTGACACAAAATCGAAAGCGTTCCGGAATTACGATGCATTGGATGGTTTACAAAGTAATGAGTTTAGTATTGGGGCGTCGTTAAGATGCAAAAATGGAGAAATGTTATTTGGCGGAATTGCCGGATTTAACCTGTTCTATCCCGATAGCATTCTTGAAAATAATTACATCCCACCTACAGTCATTACTGGCTTTAAAGTATTGAATAAACCCTTTATCCTATCGGGCGATAAGGTTCAGTTGACGTATAATCAGAATTTCTTTACGTTTGAATTCTCTTCCTTGAGTTATGCGTTAAGCGATAAAAATCATTTTGCGTATAAGCTCGATGGATTTGATGAAGATTGGATTTATTGTGATACTCGTCGATTTGCATCTTATTCGAATCTTGATCCAGGCGAATATATTTTCCACGTAAAAAGCTCAAATAGTGATGGATTGTGGAATGAAAAAGGAACAATTGTTACCTTAAATATAACTCGCCCTTTTTGGAGAACTTGGTGGTTTTTATTGATTGGTATTTTACTCGGGACTAGTTTTTTATATTTCGGATTTCGCTTAAGAACAAGAAGTATCAATAATCGAAATCAATTATTAGAAGAAAAAGTTCATCAACGTACTGCTGAACTCGAACGAGCAACCGAAGAAGCCCAAGCAGCAAAAGAAGCGGCCGAAAAAGCAAGTAGGTCCAAATCGGGATTCTTGGCGAATATGAGTCACGAAATTCGTACGCCTCTCAATGGTATTTTAGGATTCACCGATTTATTAATTCGAAATAATAAGAATACTGAGGATACAAAGTACTTGGAGTTGATTCGAACCTCGGGTGATACATTATTGAACTTACTGAGTGATATTTTGGATTTGAATAAGATTGAGCAGGGAAAACTCACCATTGAGAACATCCGCTTTAATTTTATCGAAACGATCAAACAAACCTTAATTCCTTATCAATACCGTGCAAACGAAAAGGGATTGCAGTTTATGATGAGTTTTGATACACGTATCCCAGAAATTATTCAAGGAGACCCAACTCGTATCAAACAGCTTGTTATAAATCTGGTTTCAAACTCCCTAAAGTTCACCGAAACAGGCGGTGTTTCTATCAGTTTTGAAGCCGAATCTGACCCAAGAGGCACGGAAGATTTCTTCTACATTTCTGGCGAAGTAACCGATACCGGAATTGGTGTTGCGAAAGAAAAACAAAGCCTCATTTTCGAAAGTTTTACCCAAGCTGACGGTTCTTTTACCCGTAAATACGGTGGAAGTGGTCTTGGATTATCAATCGTAAAACAACTGCTTCACTTAATGAAAGGCTCAATTGAGTTAAGCAGTCCTGCATTGAATAAACCATTTGCATCTGAAACTCCTGGAGCAACTTTCAAATTCCGCTTCCGCGTTAAGGCAGAGAAAATAGATGAAAAAGCTTCTATTAGTGCGGTTGTTCCTCATGTCCAAACGTTTAGATTTACAGAGAAATATCGCATTTTGCTGGTTGAGGATAATAAGATCAATCAATTGTTAGCTATGACCATTTTAGAGAATTTCGGTTTAGAAGTCAAAACTGCCGATGATGGTCAACAAGGAGTTGAAAGAATAAAAGAAGAAGATTTTGATTTAATATTGATGGATGTTCAGATGCCTGTGATGAACGGATATGAGAGCACTGCGGCCATTCGAGCAATGGGAATGAATTTACCAATTGTTGGACTCACAGCCAATGTATACAAGGAGGATATCGAGAAATGTTTGGAATCAGGTATGGATGCCCATTTAGGAAAGCCATTTACCGAGTCTGATTTATTTGGTATGCTCAAACGGTGGTTGGTTTAAACCTTAAAAAATTTGACCCTT
>JBIKOC010000335.1:0-3116 GCA_044358335.1 Flavobacteriales bacterium
ACTCGAACCTGCATTTTTTGAAGGAATTGAACACTTGCGTGGATTTAAACACATCGATAGCGAACACATCCTCAATCATCAACTTAAAGCTGGTAAAAAAGTATTGGCAGAAGGTGCACAAGGTTCTCTACTCGACATCGATTTCGGTTCCTATCCATTTGTGACTTCCTCCAATACTATCAGTGCTGGAGCTTGCACAGGTTTAGGTGTTGCGCCGGTCAGAATTGGTGAAGTACTTGGAATTTTCAAAGCATATTGTACGCGTGTTGGAAGTGGTCCATTTCCTACTGAATTGGAAAATGAAACGGGTGAAAAAATACGTCAGATAGGTCGCGAATTTGGAGCAACAACTGGTCGTCCGCGCCGCTGTGGTTGGTTAGATTTACCCGCATTGAAATATTCAATTCTAATCAACGGTGTAACACAGTTGATCATGACCAAAGCTGATGTGCTAAGTGGTTTTGAAACGGTGAAAGTGTGTACTTCTTATCTAGTGGATGGTGTTGAAACCGATGAGTTCCCGTTCGATATAGATCCACGCTATGTGCAACCCGTATTTACCGATTTGCCAGGATGGAATGAAGATCTAACCGGAATTCGTTCCCTTGATCAATTCCCGGAAAGCTTAAAAGCCTACATCCGTTATATTGAACAAGCGCTAGATGTTCCAGTTACGATTGTATCTGTTGGACCAGACCGCGAACAGACTATTCGTTTACGATAAAATTCTAGAGTTTCGTGATCCAACCAAATGGATCTGCCGTACGACCTGCTTTTAGATCGTTTAGGAATCTCAATGCCTTAACGGAGAACAAATCAGCATGCAATTCAGGCACATTAAAGTCTTCTCCTTCGTGACCAATTACCGAGATGTGTGCAATATTAGCAGCAGTTCCTGTACCGAAAGCTTCTTCTAAAGTTCCTGATCGAAACGCACCAATAATCTCACTCACCGAAACATCTCTTTCTTGCACTAACATTCCCCAATGGCGTGCTAATTCAATTACGCTATCACGCGTAATTCCAGCGAGTTTACTTGGACTCAATGAGGGTGTAATCAACACTCCGTTAATCACAAACATCAAGTTCATTGTGCCCGATTCTTCTACTTTAGTATTCGTCGCGGCATCGGTCCAGATTACTTGATTATAACCGTTCTGTTGAGCCAGTTGAGTTGGATACAAAGCACCTGCATAGTTTCCAGCAGCTTTGGCAAAACCAGTCCCGCTGCGACTTGCACGAGAATACGTTTTCTCAATCACCACTTTCAAATCTTCGGTATAATAAGCTCCAGTTGGCGAAGTGAGGATAATGAATGAATATGTTTCAGAAGGTCTCACCCCTAAAACTGGTTCAGTAGCAAATAAAACCGGACGAACGTACAAGGAGTTTTCATCTCCCTTTGGAACCCAATCAGCATCTAAATCAACCAACTGACGTAAACCATCCATGAAAATATGTTCAGGAACGGGTGGCATACATAAACGAATAGCCGATTGCTGCATGCGTTTGTAATTCTCTTCCGGGCGGAAAAATAAAAGCTCATCCTTGTCACTTCGAAACACCTTCATTCCTTCGAAAATGGCTTGTCCGTAATGAAATACAGAAGCCGCCGGACTTAGGGAAATAGGAGCATAAGGTTCGATGCGTGGGTTTATCCAATTTCTACCATCATACTCTGCGATGAACATATGATCGGAAAAAATCTTTCCAAATGGAAGATGATCTAAATTGATTGATGGCAATCTAGATTCTGCAACGCGCGTAACTGGAAAACTCATGAGCTTAAATTAGGAGGCAAACTTAATGTTTTTGGCATTCACTCTCGAATTTGCGGATAGAAACCGCCATAGATATAGATGCGAAACAGTCTTTTCAATCGTTGAATATCCTGTACATTTGCTCGATACTTATGAATGAATCATTTGCTCGTTTCTTTCGGGGAGAATTTACAGTTCTTCTCTTGTTAGTGCTGCTCAGTTCGAGCATGCTTTCGGCGCAAACGGGTAGAAAAATCAATATCAAAAGCGCGAACACACTCGAATTCGACGATCGTGTTGATGCGCAACGTCTCGTTGGAAATGTAATATTCGAACACGATGGGACCTTGCTTTATTGCGATAGTGCTTATCTATATGACAAAGAAAACCGCTTAGAAGCATACTCTAATGTGCGAATTGTAGGTGATAGCATGGTAGTAACCGGACAAAATCTCACCTACGATGGCAAAACCAAATTGGCCGATATTGTAGGAAATGTGAGAATGACCGATCCATCTTCGGTATTAACCACCAACCGTTTGCAATTCGATAATAACACCAAGCAAGCTCGATACACGACAGGTGGAAAAATTATCAGTGAGAAAAACGAATTGGTGAGTCAGTTTGGAATGTATAATAGCACCAATCGAACATTCTACTTTCGTAAAAATGTGAAGCTCACTAATAAAGAATACGTGATGGTGAGTGACACCTTGCAGTATTCAACAGTCAATAAAACATCTTACTTTTTTGGTCCAACTACGATTACTTCCAAAAACAACTTGATTTATTGTGAAAACGGTTACTACAATACGAAAACCGATATTTCTGAATTTGGAAAGAATGCTCGACTCGATAGTAAGAAACAACAAATTAGAGCCGAGAAGCTTTTTTACAACCGCAAAACTGGTGATGGCCGTGCGCGACAAAATGTTCGAATTAGCGACACATCACAGGCAGTTGTGTTAACCGGACATTTTGCAGATTACAATGAATTTACGGGACGAATTCTCATGACTGATAGTGCCGTGATGGAAAAGGAATTTGGCCAAGACACCTTGTTTCTTCACGGCGACACCTTGCGTTCGGTATTAGATACGGTTACCGACAAACGAACTTTGTTTGCCTATCACAAAGTGAAGTTTTTCAAAAAGGATTTTCAAGGACGCTGTGATTCGCTAACCTATTCGGAACTAGATAGCATGATGCGTTTATACAAAGATCCGGTTATTTGGAATGAAGAAAATCAGCTAACAGCCGATACGGTAAGGATTCAATTAGCTAACAATAATCTGGAAACACTTTATTTAAGAACGAACGGATTTATTGCATCACAAGAAGATAGTGTTCTCTTTA
>JBIKOC010000336.1:0-3105 GCA_044358335.1 Flavobacteriales bacterium
ATTTAGTGTTCAACTTCCAAATTACACAGTATCTCAAGCTTGGCAGGTTTTTGCAATGGATGGAAGTCTGATTTTAGAAGGTAAGAGTTCTTCTAAAAGCATTACAGTCGATTTATCGGATGTATCCAATGGAATCTACTTGCTCCGAATCATTGAGGGGAATGACATTTTATCATCAAGAATTTCTGTAATCCGTTAGTTCAAAATAACTATTTGCTGCTTGGCTTGTTGTAAGTTTGTCGAACCTATTTTGAGGAATGCAAACTATCATCGAAGCAACTACCGATTCTGAACTTCACCGTATTGCAAATAAGGTTTATAATAAGGAACGTATACTTCCATCGGAAGGAATTTACTTATATGAACATGCCGAACTTGGTTATTTAGGAATTCTAGCAAACCACATTCGTGAAGACTTACACGGTAAGAAAACGTTTTTCAACCGGAATTTTCATATCGAACCAACTAACATTTGTGTTTTCGATTGTAAATTCTGTTCCTATTCTCGTTTGCTAAAACATAAACAAGAAGGTTGGGAGCTTAGTGAGGATGAAATTCTTGAGAAAGTAAGAAGCTATCAAGGTGTTCCTATTACTGAAGTTCATATTGTTGGTGGCGTGCATCCCAAAATGGGTTTGCAATACTTTGCTAGCCTGATTAAGAAAATCAAAGAAATTCGTCCCGATTTACATGTGAAGGCTTTTACAGCTGTCGAACTCGATTACATGTGTCGGAAAGCTAAGATGACCTATGCCGAAGGACTTCAAGTCTTGAAAGATCACGGTCAGGATTCATTACCAGGTGGTGGAGCCGAAATCTTTGATGAAACGCTACGTGCCGAAATTTGTGGTGATAAATGCACGGCTTCCGAATGGCTCGAAATACACGAAACAGCTCACAAACTTGGAATGCCTTCCAATGCTACCATGTTATATGGGCATATCGAAACATTCGACCATCGTATCGATCACATGGAACGTTTGAGACAGTTACAAGATAGAACTGGCGGATTCAATACTTTTATTCCCTTGAAATTTAGGAATAAGGATAACCAAATGAGTTCAATCGAAGAAGTTTCGGTTATTGAAGATTTAAGAAATTACGCTATCTCTCGAATATACATGGATAACTTCGGTCATATCAAAGCCTATTGGCCTATGATTGGACGAAATACAGCTCAACTCTCCTTATCATTTGGTGTAGATGATATGGATGGAACAATCGACGATTCCACGAAAATCTATTCAATGGCTGGTTCCGAAGAGCAAAATCCAAGTTTGACCACTCCTCAACTTGTCGAAATGATAAGTACAGCTGGTAAAATTCCAGTAGAACGAGATACTTTATATCAAGTTATTCGTGATTATTCTCAAGAACCACTAACACTCGAAGAAGTTTGATTTGCTATGATTCAATCCAACATTAACAATCAATCCTTTCAGGTAGAATTCGAAAAAGAGGGTAAAAAAGGTACCGTTAATGGTTCTGCTTTTACATGGGATCTTCTTCCAATTACGACCAATCGCTTTAATATTCTTCGAAACAACCGTTCCTACACGATCATTATCGAATCGCGTGAACCAGAAACAAATTCTTTGGTACTTCGCATTAATGGAAAGAAGTTGATCGTTCAAACCAAAGATAAAATGGCGCTATTACTCGAATCTATGGGTTTAAGTGCTATTTCGGCTTTGAAAGTAAATGAAGTAAAAGCTCCAATGCCTGGATTGGTTCTACGTGCATTGGTAGAAGCAGGAGATCAGGTAAAAAAAGGCGATAGCTTACTCGTTCTCGAAGCTATGAAAATGGAGAACGTGATTAAATCACCTGTAGATGCTGAGATTGCCAAAATCATTGTAAAACAAGGGCAAGCAGTCGAAAAAAATCAAGTGTTGATTCAATTCATTTGATTACCATTCAGTTTCAAACTGCTTAAGGAAACGCATATCATTCTGGGAAAATAAACGCAGATCTTTTACTCTGTATTTTAGAATTGCAATACGTTCTATTCCCATCCCAAAAGCAAATCCTGTGTATTTCTTGCTGTCAATACCACAGTTTTCAAGCACGTTAGGATGAACCATTCCACATCCAAGTATTTCAACCCATCCCGTGTATTTGCAAATATTGCATCCCGCTCCTTTGCAAACGGTACACGAAATATCCATTTCTGCTGATGGTTCTGTGAAAGGGAAATAAGATGGACGAAGTCGAATACGCGTTTCTTCCCCAAACATTTCTCTGGAAAAAGTAAGTAGCGTTTGTTTTAAATCTGCAAACGATACATTCTCATCTACATACAAACCTTCTACTTGGTGGAAAAAGCAATGTGCACGTGCCGATATAGCCTCATTCCGATAAACACGACCAGGCATCAACATTCTTAATGGTGGCTGCTTACTTTCCATCATGCGAATTTGTACCGATGAAGTATGTGTTCGTAAAGCCACATCTGGATTCTTTTCAATGAAAAATGTATCCTGCATATCGCGTGCAGGATGCTCTTCAGGAAAGTTTAATGCTGAGAAAATGTGCCAATCATCTTCAATTTCAGGACCTTCGGCAATGGTAAATCCTAAACGAGAGAAAATCGAATTAATCTCATTCGCAACAACCGACAAAGGATGCCGACTTCCTCGTTGAAATGTGCGACCAGGTGACGAAGGGTCAAAGCCAAGTGTGGAGTTTGTATCTTGATTTTCTTGAACCTTTTCTAATGATTCCTTCCAAGTTAACTCGGCTTTTTGCTTTAATTCATTCAGCAACTTTCCAATTGTCTTCCTTTCTTCTAACGTAACTTCCTTAAACTGCTCAAATAAAGCAGGCACAATTCCTTTACGGCTTAAAAATTTAATGCGGTATTGTTCCGCTTCTTCAGCAGTTTGTATAGCAATAGCGTTTATTTCCGCTTTAATACGCTCGATTTCTTCGGTCAATGTCATGTTTCACTAATTCGACGCTAAGATAATCAACCTTGTTCCATCTTCGATGAAACAAAGCATTACGTAATGCGTTTACTCATTTTAGAGGTATCTCTGAAAGATTTTTCTATTTTTGAACTTCTCAAAATTCAATCATGAAGCTGTTATCCCGATTTGCACTCAT
>JBIKOC010000337.1:0-3099 GCA_044358335.1 Flavobacteriales bacterium
AGGTAATTTGTCAAGCTTATTAGAAATCAAAAAGAATGAATCGGCTGACACAATAAAAGAAGCGCTATCTCCAATATGCATCATGGATAGACCTTCCATAACATCCCCTTTAAATGCAGGTGCAGAAAGTTGAATGAATTTAATCCCTTCGGGATAATCAGGAAATGAAAAGGAATCAAATAATAATGAATCCTTAGCTTCTTCACCTTTTCCTTTAATACTTAAAGACATGTGTGTGTACAATATGTCTTTCAATTGCGGAGATTTACCAGCTTCATCCTGACGATGAAATTGATAAAAAAGTCCGTCTTCGGTTTCTTCAAATCCTTTATGGCGAGAAGAATCACATGAACTGAACAGGATAACTGCCAGTGTTGCAAATCCGGCTGAAACGCGGATAATTGGTCGAATCATTTAGTATAATTGAATCAGTTTAATATCATAAACTATTGGCGATCTGGCTGGTATTTTAGCTTTATCACCAATTAGCCCATGAGCAAGGTGCGAAGGTAAAATAAATTTGGCTCTATCTCCTTCCCGCATAAGTTTGATACCCTCATGTAATCCACTTTCTACTTCATCGTGATCAATTAAAAAAGACTCAGTTCCAGAGGAATCAGAAGAATAACAGACTTTCCCATCTAGCAAAGAAACAGTAAAACTAACCTTTGCATGCATACCTGGCTTGGCAATTCTGCCTTCCCCGCGTTCATAAATTTGATAACGAAGTCCAGTCCCTGTGCGAGTTACATCTAGATTTTCTTTCTTGATATAGGTATCAATTTGAATGGATTCTCTACGATTTAGTTCTCTATTAACACGAATTAAAGATTCCTGAATTTCACTTTCAGTGGGTTGTTTCCTTACAGGTTGTGCAGATTGCCCACAAGAAACTAATACAGGCAATACTAGCAAGGAAAATAAGCCCCAAATTGATTTCATGCTAAAAGTTGAATTTTGTATTCAGGTAAAATATGAAGAAAATGCTCAACTGCCGAATCTAATGTCCCTTCAAAAGAACCACCGGCAGCATTAATATGTCCTCCACCATTAAAATATTTCTTCGATAATTGATTTGCAGGAAAATCGCCAATAGAACGAAACGAAATGCGAATTCGTCCTTTGCGCTCACTAAATAAAGCTGCTAAAACAGTACCTCGAATGCTCAAGGCATAATTTACTAAACCTTCTAAATCACCTTCCTGATAAGAATGTTCCTTAAGTTCTTCCTCGTTAACAACAATGTAGCAAGTATTTAAGCCATCCACATAGAACATTTTATTGCTCATTGCATAGCCCCAAAGTTGCAGTTTTGACAAAGAATTTTGGTTGAAAATAGCTTCGTGAATCTTCCAATGTTCAAACCCAGTTTCCATCAATAATGCAGTAAGATGGTGAGTTTGAGCTTGAGTGGCGGAAAAACGGAAAGATCCGGTATCGGTCATGATGCCGGTGTATAAGCAACGTGCTATGGAAGCATCAATATAATCCTTACCACCATCTGCTAAAATGAATTCAATTATCATTTCACAGGTTGAAGAGGCTTTGGTGTCGGAATACATATAATTACAGAAGCTATCCGGTTCTTGATGATGATCTATCATGACTTTGAATGCTTCCGATTTACGCAAAACATCCTCCATAGCCCCAACGCGAGATGGATGATTAAAATCGAGGCAAAATACTATACCCGAAAGATTTAAGGCCTGCTCGGTTTTAGCTGGATTTGCTTCGAATTCCATAGTTTCATCGGCACAAGGCAGCCAATCTAAAAACTGAGGAAAGGGATCTGGAATGACGATTTGGACAGAGCGTTGATATTTTTTTTCGAGATACAATTTCAATCCAGTTGAAGAGCCTAAAGCATCCCCATCAGGATTACGATGTACAACAATGGTAACGGGTAAGTCGGACTGAATTTTTTGCCGGATTTGATCCAGCTCAGATGTGCTAAACATTGAAACAAACCTAGGGAATTTCCAGCTTAAGTTGGAATACTATGATGTTCAAACGAGATTTATTACTTTTACCAACTATACAACCATCCAATCGTATGTTTTATTCTCGTAGAATTTCCCGAATCACTCTTTTTATAGGATTCGCTTCGCTTATGACTGGTGCACTCAGCCTAGCTTCATGCAAAAAAGATAAAACAGAAGAAAAAACCGCACCACCAGTAGAAATAAAAGGTTCCTTCTTACTAAATGGAGCTTATACCACTTTTACGAGATACTCCTATTATATTACTGGAACAGAAGATCTGAATAATTACCTTGTTTTGTTTCGTTCTGACAACTCTTCAATTACAATGCGTTTCCCAGGAACTGAGGAAGGAGTTCATGATTTAGGGGTTGGAGATAGTCTCATTTCACTTCAATATAAAGATGCTGGCTCTCGATTATATACTGCTGATTCGGGAAGAATCATGGTTTCAGACTATGCTATAAAAGAAGGGGTGTTTACTATTTCAGGTGGATTTGAATTTCATGCTAAACGATTAGAACAGCCGGGTGATACCGTTTTTTACTCACATGTTCGTGGGTATGAAGGAGGTTTTATCGAAATCAGTTCTGAAGATTAATTTCCTTACATGTCGCGAATTGTCGTTTTCGGAGCAGGACGCTCTGCAGGATTCTTTATTGAATACATCTTTCAGCTTGTTAAAAAAGAAAACTGGAGTTTAATAGTGACCGATCAACATGTTGATCACCTCACGTCTCTTTTCTCGACTTACCATAATGCTCAAGCAGTTGTATCGGATGTGAATAATCCTGAACAACGTTCTAGCTTAATTCAACAAGCCGATTGGGTTGTTTCTATGTTACCTGCTTTCATGCATTCTATAATTGCCAGAGATTGTGTTAAATATGGCGTAAACATGGCGACTGCATCATACGAAAGTGATGATATGCGTGCTATGAAATCGGAAATTGAACAAAAAGGATTGCAATTTCTCAATGAATGTGGACTTGATCCTGGGATTGATCATATGTCGGCGATGCGCATCATCCATAAAATTCAAGCATCAGGTGCTCGATTAACAGCATTTCGATCGTATTGTGGTGGCCTTGTTGCTCATGATTGTATGGATAATCCGTG
>JBIKOC010000338.1:0-3090 GCA_044358335.1 Flavobacteriales bacterium
CTAGTGTGAAAAGGAACATGGGTCCTGAAAAGAGCCATTCTGGAAATAGTACTCCAGCATTGCGAGCGAATAAAAATCCACCAGCGGCTATGATGACTAATCCGCCGAGGATTCTACCAAGTCGTGATTTTTGACGAGGTTTACAGTAAGGTACTTCGTTGTTTATTTGAGTTTCTGTGTTGATTGTTTCCATGTTGTTTGTTTTGATGAGGCAAACGTACGCGGAGGATTTTGGGTGAGAAACCAGTATTCGGTGAATGGTATAAAAGGGTAGGTGAATGACGAAAAAATCGACATCAACCGAAAATCTCATTCGTTAGCCGATTGACGTAATCGTTCACCGATAGATTGGAAGAGTAATACGGTGATGAAAATGGCCAATCCAGGAAATAGAACCATCCACCAAGCATCGAATTGTTGTCGGCCAGCACTTAGGATTGAGCCCCAAGTAACAACTTCATCAGGAACGCCAATACCTAAAAACGACAAGCTGCTTTCTGCTACAATGCTACCAGCAATGATAAATGCTAATTCGATGAATACAGGAGCAAATGCGTTAGGAAGTGCATGTTTGAATATGATTCTAAAATCGCTCATTCCTATGCTTCGTGCAGCTTCGATGTAACTCAAACCTCGCGTTTTCATCATTTCGGCTCGCGTAAAACGACTCACCGAAGGCCAATTAGTGAAGCCGATAATGCCAATGACCATTCCTACACTTTTCTCTCGGAATACAGCAGCAAGGGTAAGGATGATAAGTAATTTAGGTAAAGCATTAAACACTTCGGTAAAACGCTGAACCATGCTATCAAGCGGAACTTGAATCTTCTTCTTGGAACCAGGTAAGAATGTAAGCTGCTTAGCTATTAATGCGAATGCTAGTAATGTTATTACAGGTAAACAACAACTCCACAATACTTGTCCTACACTAATCCAAAACCCAGATTTAAATGCATCCGCTAGGACATAAGCTCGGGAAACAAACCCCCAAAATATCCCCAACAAGAATCCAAGCCAAGAACTGATATACACTAAACGACTAACTCGTAAACGATCATCACCATAATATCCTGAAAATGCACCTAAGAATATCCCGAAAAATGAGGCGATAAATGCTGCGAAGAATCCAACTTTGAGAGAAATCCGACTGCCATGAATTAATCCGCTTAAAAGATCATTTCCCATTTGATCGGTTCCGAAATGATGGCGAAACCGAAATTCAGATGCGACTATCTTTCCATCAACTGTTTTCATCATTTGATCATCAAATGGACCGGTATAATCGCGGTTCAATGGATCAGGTTTTCCCGGTGACCAAGGAACAGGCGCCCAAATAACTCCATCCAAGGCTAGATTTTTCCATTCCAAAATGTCGAATTGGAGATTCTCTTTTGCACCCGTTTTGGGATCGGTTACGACTTCGGTGCGTGATGGATTAATGATCGACGTAAAAGCAGGAAACCACGTATTCCCTTTATAAACTGCATATAATGGTTGATTGGTAGCTAAAATATCTGCCAATATAGAAATGACTAAAAATGCAAACATCACATTCAGCAATAGTCGATTGGCACGGAGCGAAGTAAATCGTTTCCACATACCCGATTTTGCTTGTATGTTGACTAGTTTATGCATTAGTTTTTAGTCGAATAACGGATTCGTGGATCAACAAAAGCGTACAATATGTCGGCAATCAAATATCCCAACATGGTCATAAAACCAAATATGGTAAATATGGCAACAATCATTGGGTAGTCATAATTGAGAACGCTTTCGTAGATTTCTTGTCCCATTCCGGGGATAGAAAAAATACTTTCAATAATTACCGATCCACCAAAAATCATCGGTAGTGCTTGTCCTAATATGGTGATTAAGGGTAAAAGGGCATTTCGAAACGCATGTTTCCACACTACACGATTTTCAGAAAGTCCTTTAGCGCGTGCCGTTCTGATGTAATCGAGTTGTAATTGCTGATGAATACCTGAACTCATTTGTTTGCTGATAAACGCAAAGGAAGCGTAGGTGTAACTAATTACCGGCAATACTAAATAGGGGAGATAATGAAAAATACGTTTAAGGAAAGGCCAATCGGGATCAAATATGTTGATGTCTTTCACTCCCGAGGAAGGAAACCAATCTAAAAAATCGGGATTGGAAAAGAGAACGAGTAAACCTGTAGCAACAAAAAATCCGGGCAAGGCATACATTCCCATTAAGCTAAATCCGGTAATGCGATCGAACCATCCACCCGAATAGCGACCAGCACGAACTCCAACTGGAATACTTATCGCAAATGCTAGAAACATGGACAGCAGCGAAAGGGTAAGTGACCATTTTACGCGTGGTAGAATTCGATCCGAAATAGCCTGTCCATCACGAAAAGACAAGCCAAAATCACCTCTGATGACTCCTTTTCGTTCTTGTCCATCACCTAAAAACCAACGGTGATATTGATTTTGAAATCCATGCCAGTGAACAACAGGAATCCATTGTTTCCAGTTCAATTCAGTTTGAAGGATTTGATCGTGTAGGATTATACTTTTATCCCAGGAAGAACGAATTGCTGTTAAACCGGGCGTGATGGATAGTAACATCGAGAGTGAATCGCGACGAATCGTGTATTCATCGGTTTCAGAAGAGTGACTAATCGATCCTATTAAAGATTTGCTGCGCGAAAGATTCTCAGCATAAATTGGATTCTTCATGAGCGAGGAATCCAACTGCACTTGATTTAATAAGGTGCTTGTGTGTTGAATCTGATGAAACCACTGAAGCGACAGTTCTGGCTGTCCACTATGACGCGCCAATCGTTGAACCGACTCTTGCTGCACCGGATCAATAAGCTTGTAAATAGTGTCAATATCAGCTAGAGTAGCAATGCTAAAATAAAACACGGGTAAATCGAGACCTAACTTATGACGCAGTTTGATACGTTCAGAAGAACGATCCATGTTTACCGCTTGAGATTCATCCTGCAAAGATTGATCTCCCGCTAATAGTCGTTCTACTGGATCGCCTGGAGAAGAAACGCTAATCACAAACGCCACAAGCGATATCACTACCAGCATGGGCAGGAACGTCAATATGCGT
>JBIKOC010000339.1:0-3085 GCA_044358335.1 Flavobacteriales bacterium
CTGCGAGTATATTGGCTAAACTATCTGTTTTAGTACAAGCTACCGCAGTCATTCTGGGTTATTGAATTTTTGTAACCTCCCCTAATTTGAAGAAGAGATTTACACCATTACTAATCCAATAATTTCATAAATAATATATTTTCTTCCTTTATTAAATTGCTCTCCTGAAGAAATGAATATCATCTCAGTCGAAGGAAAGAAGTATGAGTTTTATTGGTCCATTAGAGGACCGTCTCGAAATTCGAGAACTCCTTGATAGCTATGCAGATGCAAGCATTAGGCATGACATAGATGATCTTGCTGAGTGTTGGTCAAATGATAGTATTTGGTATTTTGAACTTGGGGAATTTCATGGAAAGGAACAGATCAGAAAAGCCTTGTTCGGCCTAAAAGATCAATATGGCGGCGTTCATAGAGCCGATATCAGACTATATACGAGTAGTTTGGGAAGCATCTGTGTTGATGGCTTTTCTGCCATCGGTAGATCCTATGCATCAATTTTTGCAGGCGTCTCAGGAACGAGCATTTCATCTGAAATCTTTGGCGTTTATGACGATCGCTATATAAAGCTTGAAAACAGATGGCTATTTAAAAGTAGGCATTTTAAATCACTTCACACAAAAAGCTTTACAAAGAAAATACGCAAGTAGCCAGTAAAATACTCTTTATAATCTGCGCTTTGACTTGGTCTGTTATTCCTTATGATCAGAAACTTGATTAAATTACAATTTTGTTATTAATCATACAAATAGTTGGGCTAAATTCTAAATCAGACTCAAACTGCATTTAATGATTTCATAGTGAATTGTCTCAAAACAGCGCTTTTTAAACCATTCTATTTACTGGAATATAATAATCAAACAATTCGTTTCTAACGGCTCTGTATTAAACAAAACCTCAAAATGAATATGGAGTATTTGTATTTACATACTAATAATTGCATTCTGTTACTTAATATTGGGTTTATTTCCCTGTCCAATCTCTATTAAATGCTGATGCAATGATAATTTATCCAACCGATGAAGTGGCGTTGCAAGTAAAAGATCTATTCTATTTTTTAAATAATGAAACGCCGTTGTAAACGCTCTCTGTTGAGCAACTTCACTCCCCTGAAATGTTAAGGGGTCCTCAATAAGCCAATGTGCCGTAACAGGGTGGCCAGGCCACTGAGGGCATTCTTCGCCGGCGGCTGCATCACAAACAGTGATGATAAAATCCATTTCAGGTGAATTTAAAACGGTAAATTCGTCCCAGCTTTTAGAATAAAGACCATTAGCCGAGTATCCATAAGTCTCTAGCGTTGTAATTGCATAAGGGTGGATAAATCCTTGTGGTTTACAACCTGCTGAGTGGGCTGCAAAGCGACCGATACCTTCGGCGCGTAATATAGCCTCTGCCATTATAGAACGCGCTGTATTCACAGTGCTGAGAAAAAGTAAGTTATAGGGACTTGTTGACATTGAGGCGCCTAAATTAGTTTAAGACCACTGTGGGGTAACACTCCTCTAAGCTATGCTTAAAGGCATGAGTAGATGATACTCCATAAAAATCTACCTGAATGAATTTTTAATTCGTAAACTGAATCATGATCGCCAAAGCTAGCCTGTCTTGAATAAGCCTCTCGTAAGCCCGCCAGAGTTCCATATGTAGCTGAATCTCTAAATCAATTCATGTGGAAGATACTATTTTTTTCAATATCCTATTTCATATACCCTTGCCGCAACTCTCTGAAAGATACAAACTGAATAATGATGGTTATAAAACCACAAAGCCAATTTATGGGAGGACGTATTTTTAAAAAAATAACTATCCGAATTATTATTTATAGCTGCGTCTTTAGTAGCCGCTAGCGCAGCTAACGCTGATAGTAAGAAAAATCGAAAATCACAGCAAACTCAAGAATCTTCAGAGGCTCCTGAACAGGATGGATCCAAGCGAGATGATAATCGCACTGATAAAAAACAAGAATGGTATCGATGCGATTTAATGGGCCTAGATGACGACTGAGGAGCAAGGACAACTCTTCAAAAATAACAAATGGCTGCTTGTAAAGCAGCCATTTAGTCAATTAGATAGAATGCAGTTAAAAAAACACAGGTTGTAATTTCTAGTAGCTGCATATTTTCAATTATTTATCATATTTTATGAAATTAAGTGATTTATGATATTAATTTCATTTTTCTGTAATAAAAAAACATAATGATATCAAAGCTAAACTTTCCAGTGCCCTAGCTGGATGAGACAAGCGGTCAGAATTAAGCCCTCTTGACTGCTTTTAGCTTAGAGGGGTGAGCTTGAGCTCCCCCTCTAAAACTGTATTTCTAAAAACACTTAAATCATAAATAATTGTTAAAGGTTCAGTTGGCAATTGATATTAAATCAAATTGATAATTAATATTTTAGGCTCTGAAATTATTAAATATTAAAATTTACGAGTGAAATATTTGAAATAATAATATTAATACTAAATTTAATGAAGTAACCAAAGAAATAAGCCTGACTGACGCGTAAACCATCAAGGACATTTTAAATTTATAGAAATCTACCCAAATAATTTTCCCGACACGCTACTGTCATGCCACCTGACTATGATTGTCATTTTAGAATCAAGATATTGCAAATTAGGGGCATTTGCATAATGAGAGTAATAGAACTTGCTTCATTACCATTTCTTCGCTTTATAGCAAAGTTTTTTCACCCATTTTTAAATTACACTATTCAAGGCAGAGAAATAATTAATGAGTTGAGCGCCAATAAAATAGTAGTAACAGATAAAATAAATATTATCGAATTACTAATATTAATCCATGTTTTTGAAATAAGACCGGTTTTTTTAGCAAATGAACTTATTATTCAACGATATAAATTTTTATTTAAAGGAATATCGAAAAAACCAGGGCCAAAAGATACACTAATAATTACCCTTGAAAGCTTTCAAGGACAATATTTTCTAAACTTGAACCAATACGCTTATCCAGCATATGTAGCCAAAAAACTTAAAGCAACAATAATTTCGGTATCGATAATAAATTACGCTCAATTTTAAAATCCTTTTGGTAAAAGAAATTACTTATTTGGTAGGGTG
>JBIKOC010000341.1:0-3069 GCA_044358335.1 Flavobacteriales bacterium
ACAGCTAAATTCTGCTCACGAGCCATTAACTCGGTCAAATCGATCGGGAAACCATACGTGTCAAATAACTCAAAAGCAAAATCACCCGGCACTTGAGCATGTTTAGTATTCTTTGCTACAAAGTCATTAAAACGATTGATCCCTGTTTCAAGTGTGCGTAAAAAGGATTGCTCCTCTTCTTGCATTACATTCTTAATCAAACCACGCTGTGAATTGAGTTCAGGAAACTGAACGCCCATTTGATCCGCAAGCGTATCTACCATGGTGAACATAAATGGCTCTTTCAATCCAAGAAATGTATACCCGTAACGAACAGCACGGCGCAGAATCCGACGAATTACATAACCCGCTTTATTATTGCTAGGAAGTTGTCCATCAGCTATTGCAAATGAAATAGTACGAATGTGATCAGCAATAACGCGCATGGCGATATCATCCTTTTCGTTGCTTTTGTATGCCTTTCCACTGAGATTTTCAAGGAAAGAAATCAATGGTTGGAAAACATCTGTATCGTAATTCGATTGTTTACCTTGAAGAACAACACATAAACGTTCGAATCCCATACCAGTATCGACGTGTTGTGCAGGTAATTTTTCTAAACTTCCATCAGCCTTTCGGTTGAATTCCATGAAGACATTATTCCAAATTTCGATGACCTGTGGATGGCTTGCATTAACTAGTTCTTTGCCATCTATACGATTTCGTTCTTCATCACTTCGAATGTCGACATGGATTTCCGAACAAGGACCACATGGCCCTGTATCGCCCATTTCCCAGAAATTATCTTTTTTATTTCCGTTGATAATGCGTGCTGGATCGATGAGTACTTTCCAGTTATCATAAGCTTCTTGGTCGAAAGCTAAATTTTCGGATGTATCACCTTCGAAAACAGTAACATACAAGCGAGATTTGTCAATTTTATACACTTCGGTAAGGAGTTCCCAAGCCCAAGCAATAGCATCTTTTTTAAAATAATCACCAAACGACCAATTACCGAGCATTTCAAACATGGTATGGTGATAAGTATCCACACCAACTTCCTCTAAATCGTTATGCTTACCTGATACGCGCAAGCATTTTTGTGTATCAGCAATTCTAGGGTAAACAATAGGTGAATTACCTAAAAAGAGATCTTTAAACTGATTCATCCCAGCATTGGTGAACATCAGCGTTGGATCATTCTTAATAACCATAGGAGCTGAAGGAACGATTTGATGCCCTTTTGAAGCGAAAAAATCGAGGAAAGTTTGCCGAATTTGCTTGGACTGCATACTGAATTAAGAAAATTTATGATTTCTGAAACGGTGGCAAAGGTAGTAAAACAGGTAGCATTTGATTAAAATGTGATTGATATAGACTACAATTAAGATTGTTTAAATGAAAGGATTTATAAATTCGCATGGGCTTTATGAAATTAGCATCCAAGTTTCTTTTATTCGCCTTAATAATCAATTGAAATTCAAGAGTGGCAAAAGTTAGATATCATTTTAATACTAAGTCGCTTTCTTATGAACGCGTCAAATTAGGCGTTAAAGATCGCCTGCTTAGATTTTTATCATTTGCTGGAACTGGAATTGTGTTTGCTGCATTGGGAGTTGTAATTGCCTATAATACTATTGATTCACCAAGAGAAAAAGCATTAGAACGAGAAATAGATCAAATTAAACTTGAATATGATCTACTTAATCAGCGTTTATTTCAAATGAATCTAGTATTAGGTGAACTTCAGGATAGAGACGATAACATTTATCGTGTTGTTTTTGAAGCAGAACCAATTCCTAATGAAGTAAGAAAAGCCGGTTTTGGTGGTGTTAATAGATATGAGAAATATAAAGGTCTTGAAAACAATGACTTGGTTGTAGAAACAATGCGAAAAGTGGATATTCTATCCAAGCAACTTGTAGTACAAAGTAAGTCATACGACGAACTTTTTGAGATGATTAAGAGTAAATCGGTTATGCTATCTGCAATTCCAGCTATTCAACCAGTTAATAATAAAGATCTCAAGCGAATGGCATCCGGTTTTGGTTATCGAACGGATCCAATTTATAAAACAACAAAATTTCATGCAGGAATGGACTTTGCGAGTCCAATTGGGACAGAAATATATGCAACTGGTGATGGAACAGTATTACGCGCTGATGCAGACGCTTCCGGTTATGGAAATCATGTTCGAATAAATCATGGCTTTGGTTATTTGACTCTTTATGGGCACATGAGTAAAATCAATGTGCGACCGGGGCAACGAGTTCATCGAGGCGATGTTATCGGTTTTGTAGGTAATACAGGGAAATCTGTAGGTCCTCACCTTCATTATGAAGTTCATAAAAATGGTCAACCTATCAATCCTGTAAACTTTTATTACAGTGATTTATCTGCAGAAGATTATTCTCGCATGATAGAGCTTTCTGGAACTGAAAATCAAGCCTTCGATTAATTACAAATCCTAGAATCTTGTAATTCTTTATTAATTAACCTTCTAAGTTCTTGACAGTTATCGTTGAGTCTCATCCGATCTGATTTATCAATATATCCTTGAATATGGGATACATCCAACAAAAACTCTGTTTCTGAAAGGTGATACCGAGCTCGTAATAGAATATCCCTTTCTGAATCTAGTATTGGAGTTTGACTTTCTACAATTCGGAATGTAATTCGGATTGAGGTTTGTAGTAGTTGTGAATACAATCCTTTCTTATCTCTTTCATGTTGTGGGAAATTTCGGACACAATGGTTAACAGCAATTGCTAAGTCCATAGCTTTTCGCCATAATAATTCTTGTTTACTATTTGTAAATGGATACATGATTTATAAGTTTAATATTCCACTCAAATTTGAACTACTTAAAGGAGATTATCCATACCTTAAACATTTATATACGTTTAAAACGGATAAATAAAATCACCCTAAAACAGAATTATAATAATTTCATATTTTCGGTTCGATTCTTGTTAGCGAAAAATGCTTCCCCTATAATTTTAACTTCCTACACATGAAAGTCTTTACCTCATTCAGTTTCCTTCGTTCCATGATATCAGGTTTACTAATGATATCATCTATTATTCTGTC
>JBIKOC010000018.1:0-10528 GCA_044358335.1 Flavobacteriales bacterium
GGTTAGATGCATGATTTAAACCGATTGGGAATTGAAGGGCTGTAATTTTGACGATTCATTTCTGATTGATTTATGTCGAACGCTCCTGTTGTAAAAAGATGGACTTTGTTAGCCAATGGCAATTCCGAACTAGTTGAGTCGTTAGCACAACAGCTTGGCATTGAGTGGAAATTGGCGAATATGTTAGTTCAGCGAGGAGTGAAGTCGTTTGATGAAGCGCGAAGTTTTTTTAGGCCTTCGTTGGACGATTTACATGATCCCTATTTGATGAAGGACATGGATAAGGCGGTTGATCGGATTTTACTGGCTTTGGAGTCGGGTGAAACAATATTGATTTATGGTGATTACGATGTGGATGGAACGACTTCGGTGGCGCTGTTGTATTCGTTTTTTAGAGAATTATGTCCAGAGAGATTGCATTTCTATATTCCAGATCGATACGCCGAAGGGTATGGAATTTCGTTTCGGGGAATTGATGTGGCAGAAGAGCTAGGCTGCACCTTAATCATAGCGCTTGATTGCGGGATTCGTTCGGTTGATAAGGTAGATTATGCTTCTGCAAAGGGTATCGACTTTATCATCTGCGACCACCATTTACCCGGTTTAGAAGTGCCCAAAGCCTCAGCAGTACTCGACCCTAAACAAAGTGATTGTGCATATCCGTACAAAGAATTATGTGGCTGTGGAATTGGGTTTAAATTGATTCAAGCCTTAAAAAAGGTTTTGCCACACGCAAGTGATACCGATCATTGGCTCGATTTAGTGGCGACTGCTATAGCTGCCGACATTGTTCCGATTACGGGCGAAAACCGCATTCTGGCTTATTTTGGAATGCTTCAGATTAATACGAAACCTCGTCCAGGAATTCGGATGTTACTGCGAAGTGGAAAGGATGGGGCGAATTCGAATCCAACAAAAGAGTTTAGCATTTCCGATTTAGTATTTACTGCTGCGCCTCGTATTAATGCAGCCGGGCGAATTGATCATGGGAAGAAAGCGGTTGAATTGCTTATTACCGAAAATGAATCAACTGCAGAGGAAATTCTTTCGCACATCAATACGCAAAATGTCAAGCGTAAAGATTTGGATCAACTCATGACTTCTGAAGCCTTGGCCATACTCGATTCGAACGAATTATATCGGGATGTGAAGAGCACCGTGCTTTTCAAAAACGATTGGCACAAAGGTGTTGTTGGAATTGTAGCTTCACGGGTGATGGAAAAATATTATCGCCCCACCATTATTCTCACCGAATCGAACGGGAAGGCCACTGGCAGCGCACGTTCGGTAAAAGGATTTGATGTGCATGAAGCTATAAGTGCCTGTGCCGATCTACTGGAACAGTTTGGTGGACATAAATATGCAGCCGGAATGACACTCCCACTCGAAAATGTAGAAGCTTTTCGTCAACGATTCGAAGTAATTGTAGCCGAAACCATCCAAGAAGAATCGTTAATACCCGAGGTGGATATTGATATGGAACTGGAGCTATCGGATATCACGCCTAAGTTTTACCGAATCATGAAGCAATTTGCTCCATTTGGTCCGGGAAATATGTCACCCGTTTTCTTGACTAAACATTTGCAGGATGATGGATATGCGCGCATTGTTGGAACACACCACTTGAAATTGAAATTTGGTAAACCCGGGCAATCATTTTTTGATGCAATTGCTTTCGGAATGGCACACATGCAACCAGCTATTTCAAAGGGAATTCCTGTAGATGTGTGTTATACGCTAGAAGAGAACCATTGGAACGGCAAGGTGAATTTGCAGTGGATGGTGAAAGATATGAGATGTTGAAAATGAAAAAGCCCCAACAAAAGTTGAGGCTTTAGGCTTTGCTGAATCGGGATTAAATTAAGCTCCCAAACGCGATTTTAATTCTTGATTTAAAGCTTCCAAAAAGTCTTCGGTATACAAGAATTGATCATCACTTACTTTGTTTCCGTAGATACAAACTGCCAAGTCTTTGGTCATTTTACCGCTTTCAACAACATCCACACAAACTTTTTCAAGTGTTTGGCAGAAGTTGATTAACGCTTCATTGTTATCTAAACGACCACGATGTTCTAAACCACGTGTCCAAGCAAAAATACTGGCAATTGGATTAGTGCTGGTTTTTTTGCCTTGTTGGTGCATGCGGAAGTGGCGAGTTACTGTTCCATGAGCCGCTTCAGCTTCCATGGTTTTTCCATCTGGAGTAACCAATACGGAAGTCATCAAACCTAATGATCCAAAACCTTGAGCTACGGTGTCGCTTTGAACGTCACCATCGTAGTTTTTACACGCCCAAACGAAGTTTCCGTTCCATTTCAAAGCCGATGCAACCATGTCATCGATTAAACGATGCTCATAGGTAATGCCTGCAGCATCCATCGTTGCTTTGAATTCTGCTTGATAAATCTCTTCGAAGATATCTTTGAAACGACCGTCGTATTTTTTCAAGATGGTGTTTTTTGTACTCAAGTATAATGGCCATCCTTTGCTGATTGCCTGATTGAAACAAGCACGAGCAAATCCACGAATCGATTCATCGGTGTTGTACATCGCTAATGCAACGCCATCACCTTTGAAGTTATAAACTTCATGCTCAATTACTTGTCCGTCTTCACCTTCAAACTTAATGGTCAACTTCCCTTTTCCTTTGGTTAAAAAATCGGTAGCGCGGTATTGATCACCAAACGCATGACGACCAATGCAGATAGGGGCCGTCCAGTTTGGAACTAAACGAGGAACATTTTTACAAACGATTGGCTCACGGAAAACAGTCCCATCAAGGATGTTTCGAATAGTACCATTGGGGCTTTTCCACATTTGTTTCAAGCCAAATTCTTCCACTCGTTGCTCATCTGGAGTGATGGTTGCGCACTTGATACCTACATTGTATTTCTTAATCGCCTCTGCAGCATCAATGGTAACCTGATCGTTAGTTGCATCGCGGTGTTCCATTCCAAGATCATAATATTTAATATCTAAATCGAGGTAAGGGAGAATCAGTTTATCCTTGATAAAATGCCAGATAATACGGGTCATTTCATCTCCGTCGAGTTCAACGACCGGATTAGCTACTTTAATTTTGTTCATGGTGTGATGACGAAACGGTTAAGCGAAAATGAGCTATTCATTTCCGGGGGGCAAAGGACGTTAACTGTGGGCATTTCCACAAGTAGGTTTAAGAAATTATTCCGGAGTCTTTTATCCTCGTACTGAAGTCTGAAATTGCAGAAAGAACGCAGATAAATAGTCTAATTTCAGTTAAATGTTAACATTGGATATGCTATAATCACTAAGGAATTGATGTATTTTGCGCCCCGAAACCCAGCTCTATGAACATTTCTTTTTCAAAAGGTGAGATTCGTTACAAAGCCGAAGGTCAAGGTCCTGCCATTGTTTTTTTACATGGGCATATGGAAAGTGCTAAGATTTGGAAAAAATATGCAAGCGATTTAAGCAATCGTTTTCGTACCATTCGAATTGACCTTCCTGGACATGGAAAATCATCGGTTTTTGATGAAGTTCATTCCATGGAGTTTATGGCAGATGCAGTTCGTGCTGTTTTTGAAGCAGAGAAAATTGATAAAGCGATGTTGATTGGGCATTCAATGGGTGGTTATGTAGCACTCGCTTTTGCTGAAACGCATCCGGATAAAGTGAGAGGATTGGTGATGTTTAGCTCAATTTCTTTTGCTGATACAAGTGAGCGTCAGAACGAACGTGACCGAGCCGTTAAAGCAGCCGAAGCGCATAAGATGAAGTACATTACTTCGGTTATTCCAAACCTGTTTTTCGAACGCAGCGGCGCAAAGGCGAGCAAACGAATTTTCAAGCTGGTAAAGATTGCAGCCAAGCAACCTAAAGAAGGTATAACTGCTGCCATTCGTGGTATGCGCGATCGCTCTGATAGGACTAAGATTCTCAAAAACGCTAAGTTTCCGGTGCTTTTTATCGCCGGACTAGACGACTTTCTCATTCCACTTGAGCGCATTGAAGAAATGCATCGCCAGGTTCCGAATGCCAAACTAGTCGTAATCGAACAGTGCGGTCACGCCGGATTTATTGAACAGGAAAAAGAATGCTTTACCGCTATTAAGGAATTTGCTTTTGAAAAGATACTTTGATGTGCAAACTAACCAGCACATCAGCTCACTAGCACATCAGCACATCGTTTACTGAAAACTATTCCAACCTTGGGCTTTGAGTTCGTGTACTCCGCCACTTTTGTCAATCATGCGGATTCCTTCATCCGAATCTGTCATGTGGCCAATGATGCTAACGAGCATGTTGCCTTTCACTTTCTCGAAATCTTCTTGCTTGATTGTAAAGAGTAATTCGTAATCCTCACCACCGCTGAGAGCGCAAACAGTTGGGTCGAGCTCAAATTCACGAGCCATGTTGTAGGTAGTTGGGTCAATGGGGATTTTCTCCTCATACAACGCACACCCTACTTGGCTGTTCTTGCATAGATGCATGATTTCAGAACTCAAACCATCCGAAACATCAATCATAGAAGTAGGCGTAACTCCCATTTCTGAAAGTAATTCTACCACATCACGGCGTGCTTCGGGTTTTAATTGACGTTCGAGGATATAATCGTTTCCTTCTAAATCGGGCTGTGCATCGGGATGATCCATAAACACCGATTTCTCGCGTTCGAGTAATTGCAAACCCACATAGGCACCACCTAAATCGCCAGAAACAACTAGCAAATCTCCTTTTTTAGCTCCGTCACGACCAATAGCTTTACCTTTTTCTACAGTACCTAAAACGGTTAAACTTAGCACCAAACCTGCACGAGAAGAAGTGGTGTCGCCACCAACGAGATCCACTCCGTAGTTTTTGCATGCCATGGCAATTCCTTCGTACAACTGCTCCAAAGCTTCTACTGGGAATCGATTTGAACAAGCTAGTCCAATAGTTAATTGCTCTGGTTTTCCGTTCATCGCATAGATGTCGGAAAAGTTCACTACTGCTGCTTTGTAGCCTAAATGCTTGATAGGCATGTAAGTTAAGTCGAAATGAATGCCTTCGAGCAGCATATCGGTAGATACTAATACATCCCGATCGCCATAATTCATCACAGCAGCATCGTCGCCAATGCCTTTTTTGCTGCTCTCGTTTTGAATTTCAAAACCTTTGGTGAGTTGGTCAATTAGACCAAATTCTCCTAAAGATTCGAGTTCGGTTTTATTAGCAGGTTGTTGAAGCATAATCAGGCATTTATTTCGGTTGGGAGATTTCCCATCACCGTTTCAATTTCATCGAGCACCGCCTGAACTTCAGGATAGGTGGGCAATGTAACAAGTCGCATTCGGTATTCTTTAAAATGTGGAATGCCTTTAAAGTAATTCGTGTAATGACGGCGCATCTCAATAATCCCTAAAACCGGACCTTTCCACTCAATAGATGCATCCAAGTGCGTGCGACATACTTTTACACGATCGGCAATGGTAGGTGCTGCCAAATGTTCACCCGTGCGCATGAAATGCTTGATCTCATTGAATATCCACGGATAGCCAATGCTGGCGCGACCAATCATCACTCCGTCTACACCATATTGATTTCGCATCTCAATGGCTTTTTCGGGAGAATCCACATCGCCGTTACCAAAAATGGGAATCTGTATGCGGGGATTGTTTTTTACTTCACCAATAAGTTGCCAATCGGCTGGGCCTTTGTATAATTGAGCCCGAGTTCTTCCATGAATGGTAAGCGCTTGAATGCCGATGTCTTGTAATCTTTCGGCCACTTCCATGATATTCTTGGTTGTATCGTCCCAGCCTAAACGGGTTTTGACGGTAACCGGAAGTGTGGTGCATTTAACAATCTCACTCGTCATCGACACCATTTTAGGAATGTTCTGTAGTAAAGCAGCTCCGGCACCTTTGCAAGCCACATTTTTTACCGGACAACCATAATTGATATCAATCAAATCGGGTTCTGCAGCAGCAGCAATCTCAGCAGCTTCACGCATCGAATTGATATCGCTACCAAAGAGTTGAATTCCAATGGGGCGTTCGTATTCGAAAATATCGAGTTTCTTTTTGCTTTTTACCGCATCGCGAATGAGTCCTTCGGAGGAGATAAACTCCGTGTACATCATATCGGCACCGTATTGCTTGCAGACCAAACGAAACGGAGGATCACTCACATCTTCCATTGGCGCTAACAACAACGGAAAATCACCCAGCTCAATTGTTCCTATTCTAGCCATGTTCTTTCAGCCGGCAAAAATAGGCATAAATCCCGCACTCTCAGCTAGTATGATTGAATTGGATTGTTGAATCGCTCATTTTTTCAAAATCCTGTTACAACACGTACAATTTTATACTTTCACCCAATCGTTTCAACCCAACTCTAATGCCGCGAAACCGCTTTCAATTATATCCTCCCGCTTTACAAGATGTCGGCCCAACTCGGCGATTTATATGGCTTTTGATTCTTTGCTTGATTGGAATCACACTCGCTTCATTTATTTCTGTTGCGATTGGTAGTTTGGTATTTGGTTTCTCTATGCCAGAATTAGCTGGTTTAGCAGGCAATCCCAATCAACCGGGTGCTTTGCGTGTGTTGCAAATTAGTCAGCTATTTTCTTCTTGCGGAATTTTCCTGTTCCCTCCGGTTATGTTGGTGTATTTGCAGGAAGTTCCTATTCGAAAAGGACTTTATTTATCGGACAAACCCAACATGATTTTACTCATACTTGCAATGTTGCTAATGTGGCTGCAACTGCCTGTTATCAACCAGTTGGCAGCGTTCAATAATTTGCTTGTATTTCCTGAATTTCTAAAATCGGTAGGTGATTGGATGATGGCTCAAGAAGCTCAAGCAGCAAAATTGACCGAACTATTTTTAACCATGTCGAGCCCGTTCGATTTTATTAGTTCCTTGCTCATCATGGCATTTATTCCAGCTTTGGGAGAAGAGCTTTTATTTCGAGCCACATTGCAGCCGATGTTTGTCAAATGGACCGGAAAACCTCATCTCGCCATTTGGATTACAGCTTTCGTTTTTAGTTTTATCCACTTTCAATTCTTTGGATTTCTTCCTCGTTTTTTGATTGGAGGTTTTTTAGGGTATCTCTTTTATTGGTCGGGATCTATTTGGTATCCATTTGTTGCACATTTTGCCAATAACGGATTAGCAGTGCTTATGTATTTCTTGCATCAACATCAAGTTATTTCTCTCACAACCGATAATTTGGGAGCGGGCGATTTTGCTTACCTTCATGTTTTAATCGCTTTACTAATTCTTCCGTTTGGATTGTGGTTTTTTAAGCTCAAAAGCGATTCGATAAAACTATCAAGCTAATTCAATGGGCACCAATTACATCGCACTTTCTGTTCCGGTATTTTTTGTGTTAATAGGATTAGAGTTGGCTTGGTCGGCTTGGAAAGGTTTGAAATTGTATAGTTTGAGTGATGCGATCTCGAATATCAGTTGCGGCATTGGACAGCAATTAACTGGAATCTTCTTTAAAACAGCCTTATTCTTCTTCTATTACTGGCTTTTCGAACATGTTCGGGTTTTTACGATTCCGCAAACCGTTATGTGGTGGGTGATTTTGTTTGTCGCTGTTGATTTTTGCTATTACTGGTTTCATCGATTGAGCCATGAAATCAACGCTATTTGGGCTACCCACATCGTTCATCACCAAAGTGAAGAATACAATTTAACCGTTGCTTTAAGGCAATCATGGTTTCAAGGTTTTTTCTCTTCGCTTTTCTATCTGCCGCTTGCTATTATTGGATTTGATCCATTAATGACTATCACTGTTATCGCTTTCAACACGTTATATCAATTTTGGATTCATACTGAGCTTATCCGAAACATGGGTTGGTTCGAGTACATATTTAACACGCCTTCTCATCATCGGGTTCATCATGGAAGCAATCCCGAATACATTGATAAAAACCACGCTGGGACACTCATTATTTGGGATCGACTATTCGGAACTTTCGAACTTGAAAAAGCCCCAGTTGTATACGGCATCACAACTCCACTTCAAAGTTGGGATCCATTCAAAGCGAACTTTCATTATTGGACTGATTTGATTCAACTTGCCAAACAGAGCCGTCGTTTTAGCGATAAATTGTTCGTTTTTATTGCTCCTCCCGGTTGGAAACCAAAGGAATTAGGTGGAAGAGAATACGCTAAGCCCATCAGTCGAAACCTGTTTCACAAATTTCAAGTAATCATTCCCAATAAGCTATCGGCATACGTTTTAGTTCAGTTTGCTGTGGTATTGGGTGCATCTTCGTTTATGCTATTTCAATCAGTCAATTTTAATCTGATTGATTTGCTATTACCCATTTCCATTTTGCTTTTTTCTCTCCTATGTTTTGGTCGATTACTCGAAGCTCAATCCTATTCAAGAGCGCTCGAAATCATACGATTGTTAGTGTTTCCAATTGGAGTTTTAGTACTGGGATTTCCCCCATTATTCATTGGTATTGCTGGAGTTTTTAGTCTTTCATCAAGTATGTTAGTGTATTCGATTTTATCAATTAGTCGCTAATCGAAATTTTATAGCATATTTTTATAATAGCACAACGAGTTTATTTAATATGCTATTAGACATTTTATTGACGGATCTCCTTTTTCTTTAACAATTATAGAAGATCAAGTAATTTCAAATATCTTTTGGTGTAAAGGAATACTTTTGGAATTTCATGGAATCCGACTTAACGTAATAATCCAATTTTAACTCAATACCTAAATGCTCTTTATAGAATTGAATAAGGCGATTAGGATTGCTTGTCGAGTCTTTATCTATTGGACCGAGTATTTCCACTTGGTTCATGGGAATAAGATCGATGAACGAATTTGCACCTACAGTATTAAATTGTTTTTGATATAAAGGGATTTTAGCAAACGTTGAAATTGAATATACTTTAGGTGTGCTTTCATAATTAAATGAATTCTTAAAAGGATTTAAGCTTTCATAATTAATCGAAGCCCCCCAGAAAACAAGAAACTTAGATTTATCTGCAAAGTCAAATTTTTGATTTACTAGATTACGAGCAAAACTAGTCTCTTCAACTTGTTTTTTATAAGAGTTAATAGAAGAATTGATTGCTAAGATTGCCAAAAGAGACAATAAAACTGGAATGGAAAATCCCCTCAATTTTTCTCTAAAACCGAAATATTCAGAACGCTCATAAATACCTAAAAGGCTTATTATTAAACTTAAAGAGAAGCCAAAATGAATTAAATAGAGAACTCTATCTTTCATTTGGAATGCAGTATTTACATACCATACGATAAATACCACAGAAGCAATTAATAAAATAGGCTTTATTAAACGATTAAAAGGGAGGAGCAAAAAGGTAAAGAAAAGTAATAAGTATAAATGGATAGATCTGAATTTATACAACAAATCATTTTTAAACTCTTTCCAAGAATAAGGAGCAGCATCAACCGTTTCTTTAATGTTTGCATAGGCTTTAGAATTATATACAGGATCGAAATCACGGAAATATGCTGTAAATAAAACGAGATCATTTTGCGACCAACCATTTTTCAAATAAGGTTTATCGGGGCTTGAATAGTATGTTGAGTAATAAGCCTTATTATCATTATAAGGATTAGACTCTCTGAGATGCTCATTGAAGGTTTTCCAGTCAGCATTTGATGCATAATACTGAGTATCTGCAAATTGAACCAGCGTTATTCCTATGAATACGGAAATAAAAACTAAAGCTGATTTAATATTTGTTTTTAGATTAAATGGAAGGATAAGAAATAAGGGAGCTAGAAGAATTAGAACCAATGAAGCTGAAGGAAAGCGCATCATTCCGGATAAAACAATAAGCCCAATGGGCAATACCATTTTCTTATTGAGTTTAAACTCGGCTGAAAAAAGTTGATCTAATAACAATAACACACCCGCAATAGCTAAACTGCCCGATGCTGTAGTGAATTGCAATTGCTGAATGAACTTAACATAATAGACCAGAAAGAAATAGAGCAGTATTATACTAGCTGTTATGAAGTTAAGGCGTTTGAAAAATAGGTAAGAAAGTGTATAGAAACTTAAAAACAGTGCAAAAACAAGATAAGCTGCATACCAATTAAATGAACTCCAGAAAGTGAAAAGAGATTTCAATACTAAGCCAATTATGAAATTCGTATAAATGAGATGCTCATCTGGTGTGCCTCCAAAGTATCCCGAAGCAATCGAATTCATAAAAAAGTCATCAATCGTTTCATACGAAACTGGAAGCACATTTAAAGCAATTAAAAAGAGCGCTCCACAAAATCCAAATGAAGCAAATAGAACTTGCTTATTTAATCTAAAGCTAATAACCCTGTTTATTAATGGCATCAATTGCTCCAACATAAGATGAAATTTAGGCAAGTATAAACCAATTCTTGTGAAAGGTCTTATGAATCTATTAAATATTCAAGACTTGATTTTTAGGTTCTTTCAGATGTTTAAGTATGCTTTAAATATGATTTGATAAACCTAATGTTAGTCAATTCTAATCAATAATTGAATTGATAAATATTCTTTTTTAATGCTCTA
>JBIKOC010000342.1:0-3059 GCA_044358335.1 Flavobacteriales bacterium
CTATGGTTCCCCGATTTTCTTCTCGCCTTTGATTATGCAAATTACTTTGCCCGAATTAATTCAAGAACTCAACTCTCGTTTCAAGTCATTTTCTACTTCAACCAATTCTTAATTTCATTATGAAGCATCTTTATTCTATTGGTCTTATTGCGGCAACTTTCTTTGTTTCACTTGCTTCTCAAGCGCAAACTAAATTCAATACGCAAAAAATCGGGCATGTAATTAATTTCTCGGTACCCGAATACATGACACGAACTACAGGCATTAGTGATGATGCATTTTTGCAATATAAATCTGTTCCTAAAGATGTGTATACCTATTTGATTGAAGACAGTAAAGTGGAATTAGCTATTGTCGAATTAACGTTTCCAACAACGCGCGATTTCTACGATTTTGTCGTCAAAGATTTCTTGAAGGATGAAGAGAAATTGAAAGTTGGTACTCCAATCGAAATGACTGTGGATGGAGTTAAATATGTTCAATGTGATTTTTCCTATTATGACAAACAAGCAGAAGGTGAAATTTTTTATTGTTTAACTATTGCCGAATTAGAAGGATACTTCTATCAGATTTATTCCTACACTGCTGCTAGTAATACAGATGCTATAAAAGCTGATATGCGAAAAATGGCAACCACTTTAAAAGATATTAAGTGTAATTAATCACCTTTATTTTCGCAAACATTAAACATGAATTCTCCTCAGAAAAATAATCCCTTGCACGGCTTTACACTGGAACAAATTATTCTTGAACTACAGCAGCATTATGGTTGGGAAGAACTCGCACAACGCATTAAAATCAATTGCTTTTACGAAAATCCAAGTGTTGTATCTAGTTTGAAATTCTTAAGGAAAACTCCTTGGGCACGAACAAAAGTTGAAGATTTATTTGTGCAAATGAAACAAGCAGAAAATTAATATTTAATCATAAAAAATCCCCGCCTTCAAACGAAGACGGGGATTTTTATTTCAATTGATTTCTCGCTTATCTAATAATTAATTTTCCAGTGCTATTCGCTTTTTTGCTAATCACTTTGTAAGTGTACATGCCAGCTGCAAATCCAGTAGCATCGAACGTAGACAACTTACCTGATTCAACACTGAATTCAGCAACCACTTGTCCTAACACAGAGTAAATTTGGATTTTCGCCTGACTGTTATCTGGCGTATTCACCAAGAACTGTGTGCTTCCTGAAAAAGGATTCGGGAATACATTTACCAATGGACCATTATTCGCTTCATCTATACCTGCAAATCGATCAATAGTATGAAGTGCTGTATTGGTTCGAATTGGTTTATTAAAATCGAAGTAGATATCTGCAAAATTCGTCAATTCGGTACCATCTAATTGATTCAAAACAGGTAGTATACTAAAGTTCACAAATCCAATACTTCCAAGAGGATCTGATGCGCTATCAGGTAGCATGATACCATTAAACGTCCAACGAATGACACGTGTTGCTTGATCCACATTCACAGTATATTCATCAGAAGCTGTATTCATTTGGAACGTTTCGATAATGAAATCGGAGCTTAATGTATCGATCAATACCACGTTTACAGCTGGAGCGGTACCTGTGTTTTGGAAACGGATGGTATAGCTTAATTCAGTATTTGGTAGAATGCTGTTAGCTGGACCGATACCGGCAGGAGTTCCTTGCTTGTCGTTTGGATCCCAAGAGCCGACAACTGTTTGATGCAATGTGTCGATGTTATTAGAAGGATTGTAATCGTTCAACGGAGTTACTATAACAGAATTAAATACTGGAGTACCTAAAACGAGCGTAGTAGAAGCGATTGAATTTTGATAGATATAGCTACAACTTCCTGGTGCCAAGTTGCTGAAACTCCAAGTAGCTGTATTAGATGCAGCATTGAATGTGGTAGGTGCTGGACTAAAAACATCAGAACTGCTAATTGCCAATTGAGGATCCCAATAATAACTGAATGTTCCTGATTGGGGAGTCACACTATTATTGCAGTATGATAAGTACGTCATTACAGGGAAACCTGGTGTTACGGTTGAAATTTGAGAAATTGTAGCAGAAAGGTCGATCAAATCTGGATCAGCCCAAAGACCGAAATTATTTCCCGGATACGATTGACCAATTGTTGCAGCATTAACCGAATACGTGTATGGAGCTACTGGAACTGAAATAGCATATCCATTTCCCGGATTAGTTAAACTCACTTCATACGTACCTGGAATCGTGTTCAAACTATAAAAACCAAAGGCATTAGTGTAAGTCCAGTTGTTTCCAATTTGGATTGACTTATACGCTGCACCAACTTCTCCAGCATTCTGAATACCATTGTTGTTCGTATCGTAGAATACAGTTCCACTAATTGTAATTGCTTGATTTTGATACCCGAAGTCGAATCCGTTTATCGTTTGTCCACCTACAGCAGTAAACTCATATCCACCACCTCCAACAGGAAGAGTTGGAACATAAAGTCCTTGCCAGTTATAAGATGTTAAGGTGTAATTACCCGGGAAGATCGAGAATGAATAGAAACCTGAAGTATCCGTTAAAGCCCAAATACAAGTTAATGTATCGGTCGATGTAGCTCCCATATGGCAAAGTTGAACGTATGAATTAGCAAAAGCCGATTCATTGGAGTCGAATAAACCATTACCATTCACATCATCCCAAACATAACCTGAGATTAAATCCAAATTCTCAATTCCTAGATCAATTGTAACGCAAGTACTGTCGGGACAAATTCCATCGGAATACACACAAATTTGGTGTGGTCCACCTGTCATGAAAGAAATATCGGTAGTTGCCTGCATAACAGATTGCCAAGAATTATCTGTATAGATTGAATAATAGTATTGTGGGTTGTAATCAGTAATCGTTACTGTAACCACATTACCATTGACTGCAGTAGTAGCTTGCACTTGGTAGGTACAAGGTACGTTCACCCAAGTACAAGTTTGTTCAGTACATCCTAAGACATTGGCGACAGTTAAACAAAGTTGATGTTGACCTTCGGGAAGAGCAGTAGTGAAGTTAGCAGAGCCTCCTGATAGAGGAACACCATCAACCGACCAAGAAA
>JBIKOC010000343.1:0-3052 GCA_044358335.1 Flavobacteriales bacterium
TGAATGTGAAAAATGGCAGCAATATTTTAATTGATGGCACACATGAAGTTTTTATTGATCAAGACATAATCGAAACAATTGAAACTTTCTGCTCTTCTGCAGAAGAGAAAAATATACTTGTCCACATCAAACGCACAAAAACAAGTCAAAATGAATATTTCCGGAAAAACGACTGAGCATGAAACCCGTTGAACGATTATTACTCGAAAACAAAGCATGGGCAGCTGAAAAATTAGAAACTGACCCAGCATATTTTTTAAGACAATTAAAAGATCAATCACCCGAGTTTTTTTGGATTGGATGTTCAGATAGTCGCGTACCAGCTAACGAAGTAACTAATACCGAACCGGGAGAAATTTTTGTGCATCGAAATGTGGCAAACTTAGTTGTAAACACCGACCTCAATCTATTAAGTGTATTGCAATATGCCGTAGATGTGCTTAAAGTTAAACACATCATTGTTTGTGGACATTATGGTTGTGGGGGAGTAAAAGCTGCGATGACTCAGCATTCATTTGGCCTCATCAACAAATGGTTGAGAAACATTAAGGACGTTTATCGTTTTCACCGGGTTGAATTAGATGGGATTAACGATGAAGAAAAACGGGTTGATCGTTTAGTTGAACTGAACGTGAAAGAACAAATCCACAATTTGGCTAAAACATCAATTGTACAAAAAGCTTGGGCGAGACGCCAAAGTCCGATATTGCATGGTTGGGTGTATGGCCTAGGTGATGGGATTCTTCATGAAATAATCACACTCGACAACAATTATAATATAGATCCAATTTATCGCTTTGATCCAGACGAATTGAAAGACTGATTGAGAGACTCAATTGCTAACTTAGCGGCCTTTAACAAACTCATTCATGTCAGGACACAGTAGATGGGCGAACATCAAACACCGGAAAGGCATTAAGGATAAACGCCGGAGCAAATTATTTACGCGCCTGCTTAAAGAACTCATGATGGCTTCGCGCATGGGAGGCCCTGATCCAGATGCAAATCCACGCCTACGTTTAGCGATTCAAAATGCAAAAGGTGCCAATATTCCTAAAGATACCATTACACGTAATGTGGAAAAAGGAGCTGGTATTGGAGGAGAAACCTTTGTTGAACCAACCTACGAAGGTTATGCACCATCGGGCATTGCGGTGTTTGTAGAATGTGCAACCGATAATTTAAATCGCACCGTGCAGGATGTTCGTATGGTGTTTAACAAATACGATGGGAACCTTGGAACAAATGGTTCTTTGAGCTTTGTGTTCGATCGCATGGGAGTATTTGAAATTCCTCAAGGAAGCCTCGTTGAGGATGAATTTACCATGGAAATGATTGATGTCAATGCTAGCGAAATTGTGCTAGAAGATGGCATATTTACCGTTTATGTGCCATTCGAGTCGTTTGGAGAAATGCAACGCAAGCTCGAGAGCATGGGCATTGAAGCCGAAAGTGCCGGATTACAACAAATTCCCAAAGAACGCACAACACTCGATATAGAGGCATCCAAAAAAGTGATGAAACTCATTGAGATGCTCGAAGATTTGGATGATGTTCAGCAAGTATATCACAACCTCGAGCTTACCGAAGAGCTCGCCAACGAACTTTAGCCATGAATCCGATTACCGATAAAACCACCAATAGCATGCAGGATAAAATTCAGCGCCTCGAAGACATGAAATCGGAAGCCCTTTTGGGTGGAGGAACAAAGCGCATCGAATCGCAACATAAAAAAGGCAAACTCACGGCTCGTGAACGTATTGCTTTATTGTTAGATGAAGGTTCTTTTGAAGAAATTGGACAACTTGTTACTCACCGCAGCAGCAATTTCGGTTTGGACAAACAGAAGTTTTATGGCGATGGTGTGGTAACGGGCTATGGAACTGTTCATGGCAGAACGGTATATGTATTTGCACAAGATTTCACTGTTTTCGGAGGATCATTAGCCGAGGCGCATGCAACTAAAATTTGCCGCATCATGGATTTAGCTATGCAAAATGGCGCTCCAGTGATTGGCTTAAATGATTCGGGCGGAGCACGTATACAAGAAGGTGTTGTTTCTCTTGGTGGTTATGCCGACATCTTCTATAAAAACACCATGGCTTCAGGCGTGATTCCTCAAATTTCGGCTATCATGGGACCATGTGCCGGTGGAGCTGTCTACTCTCCCGCCATTACCGATTTCATTCTCATGGTGGAAGATACATCCTATATGTTTGTGACCGGACCGAACGTAGTTAAAACCGTTACACACGAAGAAGTTAGCTCCGAAGAATTAGGTGGCGCATCGGCACACAGCGTAAAATCAGGAGTAACACATTTCTCCTGTACCAATGGCGTTTCGTGTATTGAGGACATTAAGAAATTGTTGAGTTACGTTCCTTCTAACTGTGAAGAAGAAGCGCCACGTTTACCCTACACTGCGGGGAATGAAAAACGCCCAGTTCTAAATACCATCATCCCCGAAAACCCAAATCAACCTTACGATATCCGCGAGGTGATTGATCAGGTTATTGATACCGATACCTTCTTTGAAGTACATAAAAATTTTGCTGAAAATATTGTGGTAGGTTTTGCCCGTTTAGGCGGAAGAAGCATTGGAATAGTAGCTAACCAACCAGCCTATTTGGCGGGAGTGCTTGATATAAAATCCTCACAAAAAGCGGCGCGTTTCGTACGTTTCTGCGATTGCTTTAATATTCCATTGTTGGTGTTTGAAGATGTTCCGGGATTCCTTCCGGGTACCGATCAAGAGTGGAATGGCATCATTACCAATGGAGCAAAATTGCTCTATGCTTTCTGCGAAGCAACCGTTCCGCGTGTGACCGTTATTACTCGCAAAGCTTACGGTGGAGCATACGATGTGATGAATTCTAAGCACATTGGTGCCGACATGAATTACGCTTGGCCAAGTGCCGAAATTGCTGTAATGGGCGCTAAAGGAGCAGCAGAAATTATCTTCAAGAAAGAAATCGAAGAAGCTCCAATTCCTGCTGAGAAATTGCTCGAAAAAGAACGCGAATACGCTGAGCATTTTGCAAATCCATACAGC
>JBIKOC010000344.1:0-3049 GCA_044358335.1 Flavobacteriales bacterium
TGCCGTGATTGAATTTATCGGAGAATGGAACGACGCCATTGGAAACGATGTGATGTTTCTCAAACGAGATATCATTGATTTAATGATTTCGGAAGGCATCACGAATTATATCTTAATTGGTGAAAATGTATTGAATTTCCACGCCGAAAGTGAGGATTATTACGAAGAATGGTTCGATGATATAGAAGATGGCTGGATAGTAGGATTGAATTTTAGAGAACACGTAGTTCGTGAATTCAATGATTACGGAATTGATCAATATATTTTATTTAGCGGTCGATTTGATGAAATCAACTGGCGCAAATACCAACCAGTAGCTCTGTTTGAGCTTATTCAAAGTTATATGCAACGGAGGTTGAATCCTTAAATACCTTCTCCAGCTAATAACAATTCAATCACTTTCTTATCAATCGGCCAAGTCACGTGATCGGGATTTAGTTGATCAATCGATATCCAACGAAACGCTTGGGAATCATTGATTTCTGCAACACCTTCATGAGGATTCTGAACTGTTTGAAATTGAGGTTCACTCATAAAACGGCAGAGGTAATACACACTAATTAATTGTCCGCCGCCGCGAAACATCGATTGCTGAAAAAAATCCGTCGTGTAAAAATGTCGGATGATTTCTATCTCTTCAAAACACTCTTCCTGAAACTCGCGTTTTAGTCCGTCAATTAAGCCTTCGCCGTATTCGAGTCCGCCACCGGGAAACTTGGTCATATACTGACTTTGGCAATATTCATCACTGACAAGTAATTCATTTTTATCATTGATGACTAAACCATAAACCCGCACATTAAAAGGAAGCTGATACGTTTGCATGGCCAAATATACACCTGATTATTGCTGCAAATAAAAAAGGCTGCTTTCTTTCGAAAGCAGCCTTTTAAACCCCAAACCTGAATTAATGATTGATTATAATTTTCTTGTTTATAGTTTTATATCCATCGCCTAATTGAACAATATATTCACCCGAATACAACGAGCGTGTATCGATAAAAGTGGCAGTACTGCCTTTGTATACAATCGATTGAGAAATTAGTTTTCCGGTTAAATCGAATAGTCGAACGAGTACATCTTCAATTACTAAATCTCCAATTTGAACGGCAATGAAATCGCTACTTGGATTGGGAAAAACTTGAACCAAAGCATCATTCGAAAGCACACTTGAACTACTTAAAACTGTTGGTGTGTATATCGTAACTGCTTCTCCAATAGTAGTGACTTTAGCTGCGACTTTGTTTCCATAGAATGTTGGACCAACTACATACGGATAAGCAGAATTCCAGTTTTCATCTACCGTGCAGAAATAGGCATATGTTCCATCGGGATATTCGGGTGTTACGCAATTACGACCATTGTGAATATCTAAATAATCAGATTCAGAATGCGCTATAAACTCGTAATCTTCTCGGTAACGACCAAGTGGATAAGTTGAATTTATTGCCGGACCATCTGTCACATTTGTACCATCAGCATAAGTAGTTCTTGCGGTGATATTTCGTAATTGAAAACTCGATTTCATTCGTGTAATTCCACCAGTACCATCGGTGTTTTTAAATCCATATCCACCATAAATAGGAAATCCATCATACGCAAAACCAATTAACGGTGAATGTTGATTGCTATCTAAGATGTACAAACCATCGGCATCATAAAGATTACAAACCGTTGAAAGAACATTCAAATCCATATCAAATGCAGAAGGATTTTGGTGATGATGATAATTCCCCATAGCTGGATGGCCTTTAGCACAATCGAAACCAGCACGTTCGGCTACAATCGCATCACGATTCCAGATTCCTTGTCCTGGAGGACCTTGGATGGGGCCACCGCCTTCGGCTTGCGTGTTATTATTCCAACTTACTCCATCGCGGTAATCGAATAAGGCGACACCATTGATGAAAACCCCAATATTACCTCCGGTTGTGGATGTAGCCGTTCCCGTGTTTTGAGAAGGTGCTAATGGGAATTTAAAAATTGCATTTTGATTCGTTGCTTGTGATGGATTTCCATCGAGAAAAGGTCCAGTAACATAACTAGGAATTCCTGAAGCCGTAACATATACCCAACTATTAGAATATTGAACAAGCTGCGTGTTCGCCAAAGAAGCATCGTTTATTGGAGTGGTATTCCCATTCACATAATGTCTTCCAGTGACAGTAGTATTTTGCAGCCAAGAAGTGATTGCTGGAGTCGTTTGAGCCTGCCCAATACTAGCAAGGAGAATCAAACAAGTCAAAAAGGAAATTTTCTTCATAAATCAGATTTTAGTTTGGGCAATTGAATGCTAGTTTGGGAATTGAAAGAATGAACGAGGGTAAGCGAATTCCTTATTAAAAATAAAATTCCGATCACTCAGCGTTAAAAGGAAAGCGATCAGATCAATTTTTTCCTCAGAGTTCAATTCGATCTTTTGGTTTAATTCGGATGAAAGAGTTTTACTTTTTTGAATGCCTGATGTGTAATGATTCAATACATCACCCAATCGTTTAAAGCGCCCATCGTGCATGTATGGATAGGTAAATTCTAGATTTCGCAATGTGGGTACTTTAAAAAGAAGAGAATCATTCGGATTTTGAGTGATCGTCATTCGTCCCATATCAAGCAAACCTGTATCGACTGGTAATCCATTGTTACGGAAAGAATAATTGGAGAAAAGTGGTTCGGTGTGGCATGCATTACATGAGCGTTTGAATAATGCATAACCTCGTTGTTGCTGCTCATTAAATACGCTTTGTTTCAGCATTACGCTATCGTATTTAGATGTAGCCGAAATCAAGGTTAACTGAAATTGGGATAATGCGAGTAATAGATGTTCTCCTGTTATTTCATCGCTGTTAAAAGCTCTTCGGAATAAGGCAGGATAGAACTTCGAACGCCTTAATTTTGCGACAATATTGGGTAGTTTTTCATCCATTTCCAGCTCATTGCTAATGGGAGCTAAAGCTTGTACGTCGAGGTGATTGACTGCTCCATCCCACATAAAATTCTTCTGCCAAGCAAGATTCATTAACGCTGGAGCATTGCGCTTTCCAATTCGATC
>JBIKOC010000345.1:0-3046 GCA_044358335.1 Flavobacteriales bacterium
CGGCTTCGGTGAGGTTGAGCCCGGTTCCCCCAGCTTTCAAGCTGATGAGGAATACTCGCACCTCTTCGTTTTCTTTAAATGACGAAACCAATTGTTTTCGATTCCGTGATTTTCCAGTTAATAGTTCATGCGGTATTTGTCGTTTGTTTAATTCTTGTTGAATGAGTTCCAACATCCCTACAAATTGAGAGAAAACTAGTATTTTGTGTTCCGGTGCATGTTGTTCAATATGCTCCATTAATACCTCTATTTTCGCGGATGCTTTACTGAAATAATTCTTCTCATTCAATAAAGCTGGAGCATTGCATATTTGACGTAAACGAGTGAGGCCGCGTAATACATACATGCTATTTCGGTTGATTTCATCCGACTGCTTATTAGCAATAAAATCGCGTAATTCTTTTGTGTATGCATTGTAAATGCGCCGCTGTTCATCGCCCATTTCACAATAAACTAGCATTTCGGTTTTTTGTGGTAATTCTCTGGCTACCTGATTTTTCGTTCTTCGTAATACAAATGGACTAACAATTCTACTTAATTCCTTTGCCCGCTTACTATCCTTGAATGTATCGATGGGTATTGAAAATAGTAATTTGAATTGTTGTTTGGTTCCAAGTAAACCCGGACAAGCGAACGATAATTGTCCGAATAAATCGAACGTATTATTCTCCAAAGGTGTGCCGGTTAATACTAAACGTTGTTGTGCTTTAATTTGACAAACGGCACGGTAGCGTAATGTCTCAGGATTCTTAATGGCTTGTGATTCATCTAGAACAGCTATGTGAAATGGGAAATTTTTAAAGGATGATATTTCTGATTGTAATACACCATATGAGGTGATTATTACATCTGAATTGGACCAGTCTAGAGCATTTGTGTTTCGATCTGTACCATAAACAATATGAAGTTTTAGATCAGGAGTAAATCGATTAAATTCTTCATACCAATTAAAAATAAGAGTAGCAGGAACGACAATTAAATGTGTTCCTTTTTCACTCATCTCTTTTAAATGTTGAATAAAGGCAATTATTTGCAGCGTTTTTCCTAAGCCCATATCATCAGCTAAGCACCCACCAAAGCCAAATTGATGTAGAAAATTCAACCAGTTCAATCCTTCTTTTTGATAGGCTCGTAATTGCGCATTTAAACCTTTAGGAGTTTCAATTTCTTCTATTTCGTTAAATGATTCCAAACGATTAGTAAATTCACTTAACTGGATTTGTGTGTTTACATCAAACTGATCCCAGTCATACACATCCATCACTTCTTGAAAGCGAATTCGAGGTGTTTTAAGTAGTTCGGATGCAACAATACCCGCATTAAAAAAACGCTTAAATCGTTCAAGCCATTCTTGTGGTAAAATGCCCTGTGTACCATCATCTAATTGAACGTAGCGACTTTTATTCCGAACAGCAGTTACTAGCTGCTTCATTCTAGCACGTTGTTTTCCAAAGCGAACATCTAAGGCTGTTTCAAACCAATCGAGACCGCTCTTAACCTGAACATTTACTTTTGCTTTGTGCATATTGAGCGATTGCTTGCTCAATTCATTAAATCCTAAAACACGAATATTTTTGTTCGTTAAGCTCTCGAAGAAATCGGGAAACCAATTCTCATCTAAAAATGTTGTTTTTTGAATGCACAATTTTCCTGAATCTAATTGATCATTTAATTCGGGTAGCAGAAGTAGGAGAGAAGCTAGTAATTTCGTTTCTGCTTGATCATCTCGCATAATTGTTATGGCATTTCCTTTATCATCAAAAGAATAAATTTGTTTTTGTGATAATACAGGAACTTCTACCGGACCATAGCGCATGGCAGGGATTAATTGTATTTCATTTTCAGCCTGACTCAAGTATAGTAAAGGTTCAGGATCTTCATTTAATCCACTTTCCACCTTTTGTTCTTCTGTGGCAGTTTTAAGATGAGCGTAGGTAATTCTTACCCGATCTTCTAATGGCGATAGTGTTTTAATTCGAAATTCTTCAAACGATTTAGCTGGAATTAATAATTGAAATCTTTTTTGGCGAAAAAATTCCATCAATCGAACAAACTGCTTATCGGCATGGAAATACAAATTAGTATCCAACCGGAAAAAATACCCATATAAAATTCGTAGCTGCTCAAATGGAATATTTCGTCCATTTAATTCCACTTCTCCTTTTACACTATATAAAGAACTTCGTTGATCAACCTGCAGATGAACACGAGATTCAATTTCATGCAGATTCACTAGTTCATAAGCTGTTAAAGAAGGTGAATCTCCAGCATCAGGCGGAAGCAGATAGGCTGATAACTTCAACGGATTGCGAAAGATGGCCTTCATCGCTTCTAAATCGCTTTCGTTTCGATCTTCCTCATACAGATTAGTGAATCGTGCTAGAGCAGTGAAAAATTTTAACTCATCAGGTTGAGAATAGTTCCAAATGAGTTCAAATGGATTACGCGTGCGAATTGGTTTTTTGAGCTTCCCTTCGCGGGTTCGACCTGCTTCACAAAGTTCAATACAGAGGTGTTCGTAAAAACGATGCTTTCGGAAAACAAGAATGAATTCAAGCTCTTCTTTTTCCTCAATCGATGGTAGTTTTTGATCAATGAGTAATTGCTCATTAATCTGCTTTTGAACAAGCGGATCAATTAATAGCAATTCTTTTTGAGTTTGAACAATTCGTGTCTTCCCTTGGTAATATTCTAATTGGAAATAGAGTTCTGGATCTTCCTGTTGTCCTATTCCAGCTTGTTGTGCAAATTCCGATAATTTATTTTTTCGAATGGTAGATTCAAAGAAAATACGAACCTCCTCTCGATTCATCACATTAAATAAAACCTGAGCCTCATGCGGACACAAAGATTTCTTCTCATGTAAGCATGTGCAAGTGAGATGTAAACCCTCATCATTTTGATCTAGTTGAACGGTTGCACTATCTCGCAAATTCTTCACGCGTTCGAAACAGGCATAATCTACCCGTATTTCTGTTGGATGAATATCGTAAAAACCCCGAATGTCACTGGCAATCATTTCATTACATACCGACAAAATTGACGG
>JBIKOC010000346.1:0-3041 GCA_044358335.1 Flavobacteriales bacterium
CACTCGTTCTCCAGTAGAATGATTCTCTACCCAAACATCAATAAACACTTCCATTGAAGAGGAAAAGGCACGAGAAACATGCGCTTCTAGTGTGACGATATCACCCAATCGAATCGGGCGATCGAACGATACATTATTCACCGAAGCTGTCACGACAATACGTTTACAATGACGATGTGCTGAAATGGCTGCAATAATATCCATCCAATGCAAGAGTTTTCCTCCCATTAGATTTCCAAGGGTATTGGTATCATTGGGTAGAACGATTTCAGATGAAACGGCAATGGATTCGTGGGCAAACTTTTTTGTTTTCATATGCGGTTGCAAAGGTAACATGCATTGCTGCTTTACGAAACAATTCAGGAGGGATTAAGTTCGTATAATCCAAGTATCAAAAACAAAGCACTTAAAAATAGGAAATACAACTCGTTAATTTCAGCCTGCTATATTTGCAACATGTACCTCTACCTAAAAGCCATTCACATTATTTTCATTGTAACCTGGTTTGCCGGACTTTTCTATATGCCTCGCTTACTCATTTATGATGTAGAAGCACGTGAAAAAACAGAACCGGGCAGGAGCATTCTAATAGATCAATTCCGAATCATGCAAAAACGCTTATGGTTTGGAATTACTTGGCCTTCGTTTGTTTTAACAATGATTCTTGGACCTTGGCTGGTGATTGAAGCAGGGTTTCCTTGGACTACAAGTTGGCTGGTAGTCAAACTCGGATTAGTAGCCGGATTGATTGGATACCATTTTAGTTTACAAGTTATCTTTCAGCAATTGGGGAAAGATGTGGTGAAGTATACGTCCAATCAGCTCCGCTTGTGGAATGAAGTCGCCACTTTGTTTTTGGTTTCTATCGTATTTCTCGTGGTAATTAAAAACGAGTTGGATATGCTTTATGGCTTAGCAGGATTAATTGGGCTGATTGCCATTCTTATGCTAGCCATCCGAATATATAAACGTATCCGGAACGCAAGCTAATTAAGGTTGTGTGGCAGATTTCAGGCGTTCCATATTTTGGAGCGCCATGCCGAAATCAGGATAGATTTTCAATGCCTCATTCAAGGCAATCTCAGCTTCTGTATAGCGTTTCATATCAATTGCTATCGTAGCGCGAATGTTTAATGCCGCAGCTTTTACAGGCACTTCTTGCATTTGAGCTGTACCATTAACTTCAACCTGAAGCCCAACAATTTCTTTATCTGAGCTTGGATTAGAGATGATAGCATCAATGTTCTTTTCACATTCCCCGAAACGTTGAAGCATATACTGTATGGCTGCTGTCTTGTATCGAAAGATGCTTAAACTTGATTTACCAAGAAGAAACTCATAATCAATCAATGACTCGGGAAAGCGCCCTAATCCTTCTAACGCCTGAGCTCTAATTTCGTGTAAAGTCACATCATCAGGCTTTTTTTGCAAGATTTCACTCGCTAGTTTGTTGGATTGATAATACAATCCTCTACCATGATACAACAAACAAAGTGTGTCTTTCCAGTTTGTTAATGCTGGATTGATTGCCAAAATCTGAAATACGGCTGAAGTTGCTTGCTCCAAATCGTTCAACTCCATCGCCGAACGATATACTTTCTCTTGAATTGCAATTGGTCCAGTAGCTACCGGTTTTACAGGCGGTTTAGCTGGTTTGCTGGTTTGAGATTGTGCCAATGGAGAAATCCCCAAGGCAATTAACAAGAATAAAAAACGAAAAACCATTAGCGTATTAATAACCAGGCTTCTTCATTGAGCCCTTTACGAATCGAAGTTAATTCATCAGTTGCTTCTTGAATGCTTGGATAGTTACCATAAACAACTCGATAAAGACCAGCAGGTGTGCGATCTAGCAAATAAGAACTGAATCCTTTTTCACTTAGGTAATCTACCATTCCATTCGCATTCACCTCGGTCGAGTAACACCCCGCAACGATGAATATTTTTGCACTTTCGGCACTGAAAAGTTCTGCAACTGGCGCTGGAATAGATTTTCGAGCTGCTGGCAATGCTTCCGGACTTTGAACTGACAAAGCAGTTGTTGATATAGAAGCTGACTGAGAGAAAAAATTTAAATCAGCAGTTGAAATGCCTTTTCCTTCTGGCAAACTTGCGTTTACGCCAATAAATGTGGCAATCAACAGTACTGGTATAGCTTGCAATACTCGGCGAACCGGGAATTTACGACTAACCTTTACAGGAGGAACCAATTCGCGATTTACGAAAACAGGTTCTGGACGGCGTTCTGGAACTGGGAAGCGGTTGATAGGCTGAACCTGGATCGCATACAAGCCAATCGATTCGGGCAGGTAATTGATACTTTGATTCGCCTTAAACTGGATGTTACGTTCTACATCGGTGTTGAAAGTCCCAATCTGAGACCATTCAATACGCTCACCCGCTAAAAGATTAGCATTTAGCTTCTCCACATATTCACTTAGATACAAACGTGAAAGCGAAAACGATAAGCCAGAAACACGTGCATATTCATTCACCAATAATCCATCATCTGTTTTCAAACTCCGGTTAAAAACCAATTGCTTGGAAGGAGCTTGAAACACATGTGTTACCGGATGTACTCGTGCGGGAGCATAATTACCTATCAAACCTCCAAAACCTGGAAGGATGATGCAATCATGCACATGAAGCAATTCAGCCACAAGGCTGGAAACCTGAACATTACGTTTGGAGAACTCGCTGTGATCCATTTGCTCAAATATAGCGTGGTTTTTCTTCAGACAAAGCGGCTTTCAATTTTTTTCAAATCTTCGGGTGTATCTACACTCCAACTTTCGTGTTCGCTCAAGGCTGTCATGATACGATAACCGTTCTCAATCCAGCGTAATTGCTCCAATTTCTCGGTTAACTCAAGTGATGAAGGAGCTAATTTAGCAACCTGTAATAAAGTTGCAGCTCGATAGCCATATAAGCCAATATGCTGGAAATGGGCGGTCAAATCGGGTAGTTTTCCTTGAGGTGCATCACGCTCAAATGGAATAGGCAAACGACTAAAATAAATTCCATACCCATGAATATCACGC
>JBIKOC010000347.1:0-3032 GCA_044358335.1 Flavobacteriales bacterium
CAAACAGATTGTAAAGTATAATTGTAGCCATTGGCCGTTCCAGTTGAATTGCTTACATCTTCGAAAGTTCCATCGCCATTATTCTTATACAAATAATTCGTTCGAGCATTCGCCATTAACGAATCCATGTAATTCGAAACGTATAAATCGAGCAGTCCATCTTTGTTATAATCGGCCCAGCTTAATGCATACCCCCAAAGTAAATCTTGTATGATATTGCTACTGACACTTATATCGGTAAAGTGAAAAGCACCATCATTTAAAAATAATTGGACTTTTCCCAAATATGAATTTATAGATAAATCAGGTGCTCCATCATTATTTATATCCACCCAATTGATGGATTTTGTGTCCCAATTCGAAGAAACACCCTCAAAAAAAACTTCCGTTAATACACCATTATTGTTTTGAAAAAAACGAGGATTCGTATTCTTTGCAGTAAGCGTTATGTCATCAAACCCATCCTCATTCCAATCATACAAACTAACGCCACTTCCATAACTCCCAATTGCAGTAGCATTGATTCCTTGTTCGGGTGCGATATTAACAAAGGTTTGCGCCCTAGCATTTCCCAGTAATAATCCTAGAACCATTAGGAATGATAAACACTTCATTCTGCAATGATACTTCAACTAGAAATAATGAAAAAATGAATCGCTGTTATAAACGAAAAAGTCCCGCCGAAGCAGGACTTATCATGTGTTGAAATGGTGATTATCAGCTTAAGCTGTACGACGTACATTAGCTGCATTCAATCCTTTTCTTCCTTCCTGAAGATCAAAGCTAACTTTATCGTTTTCACGAATCTCGTCTACTAGACCTGATACATGTACGAAGTATTCTTTGTCTGATTCATCGTCCTTAATAAATCCGAATCCCTTCGCATCATTGAAGAACTTTACTGTTCCATTTTTCATTCTAAAAAATATTATTTCGGCAAAGGTAATCCTTTTTAGAAGCAGTCGAAGTTTTTTATTCGATTGACAGAAAATAAGCCAGTTTATTAGTTGGCTGTAACTATTTTTAGCCTTTCCATTCTGCAAATGAAATCCCGATTCTCCTGATATCAGCCCAAAAGCCTGGATAAGATTTCCTCACCACATCCGGATTTCGAATCGCCAATTTTTTCAAAACCAATACTAGCGGTGAAAACGCCATGGCCATGCGATGATCCTCATACGTTTCGGTAATCAAAATCCGATTCGGATCCATGTGTGAAGCATCTAACTTAAAAGTTCCATCGCTTTCGTAAGAACATTTTACCCCAATCTTAGCTAGTTCATTCGAAACTGCTTCCATTCGATTTGTTTCTTTATGAGGCAAGGATTGAAGCCCTTTAAAACTCGCATCTCGACCTAAGCCAGCTAGCGTTACAGCATACGTTTGAAACAAATCGGGTGTTGAAATACAATCAATCGTGAGTTCAAATCTCTCCAGAGGAATCTTACGTAATTCAATCCCATCAGCAGTTTCGACTCCTAATACTCCTAATTGCTTAAATTGTTCCTGACAAGCCGAATCGCCTTGAAGTGACTGAATAGTTAATCCAGGAAGCTGAATACTTGCCTTTTCCGATAGTGCTACACATGCATACCAATATGATGCTGCCGACCAATCACGCTCAACTAGAATTCGGATTTTATGATGAGGAAGGAAGGGTTGAACAAGAATGGAAGAATCTGTTTGTTGGACTTGAAAGCCACATTGCTGCATCAATGAAACAGTCATGTGTATGTATGGTGCAGAAATCAAATCCCCTTGAGGAATTAATTCCAAGGCAGCCGACATACGGGGCGCTATCAACAAAAGGGCAGTAATGAATTGACTACTCAGCGAGGCATCAACCTTAATTTTACCGCCATGTAGCTGTTTTCCACGAATTCGAAGTGGAGCAAAACCTCGTTTATCTATATATTCAATGTCAGCTCCCGCTAAATGCAAAGCATCTACTAATGGGGCAACCGGACGTTCCATTAATCGAGGCGAACCTTCTAAAACTCCTTCATAGCCGGGGGTTGATGCCAATATTGCTAGTAAGAATCGAAAAGTCGTTCCACCTGCACCGGCATGAGCTAGATTAGGTTTATCGTGTAAAAGTTGTTGAAGGATTTTCGTGTCTTCAGCATCCGAATATCCAATCCCAGTAACGATTCCTGATGTAACTTCTTCCAAAATCAATAATCGATTGCTGATGCTTTTGGAGGCAGGCAATTGAACACTTCCGCTTATACGTCGGGTACTGGAAACTAACTCAAGAACGTCGTGCATAAACCAGGTACTGATGAAGCGCAATAAGAATCTGATCCTCAGTTGGTGCTTGCTGATAATGAACCATTCCGGGAGATTCTAATAAGCAAAAAGTAATCTGCCCAGAGGTATTTTTCTTGTCCACGCGCATAAATTCTACGAGTGCAGGAATATCTGATTCGGTGAACAAAAAAGGAGGAAAATAATTTCGGTAATACGAACTATATCCTTCAACTAATTCTGGATGTTGCAAAAAGCCTGTATTCTTCGACAAAATCAATTCAGCCAAAATACCAGAAGCAACGGCAAATCCATGAGGAAAATGTACATTTCTACTTTCCGAAAATGCTTCAAAAGCATGTCCGAACGTGTGTCCCAAATTGAGCTGTTCGCGAATACCTTTTTCTTGGAAATCTAAATCTGTGATTCGCTTTTTAAACAATACATTCTCCCGAATCAGATCATCCCAGTGAGTGTATTCTATTGGATGAATCTGTTGAATGAACTTCCATTGTTCCTCACCCGAAAGCATAGCATGTTTGATGACTTCAGCAAATCCTGAAATTAATTCTGTTTCTGTTAAAGTTTGAATGAAAGGTGGATAAATGAGCACTGCTGATGCTTGCTGAAAAACACCGAGCATGTTCTTATTCCCGAAAAAATTAACTCCCGTTTTGCCACCCGAAGAGGCATCCACCATGGCAAGCAAAGTGGTTGGTATGTGAATGAACGACATACCACGCATGTATATGGAAGCGGCAAATCCACCAATATCGCATGCAATT
>JBIKOC010000348.1:0-3030 GCA_044358335.1 Flavobacteriales bacterium
TTACCGAATTACATTGTAGGATTGGATTATTATATCAAAAGCATTGATTTAAATACTGGTGGAGCCAAGAATGACTTGTTATTTGCTTTGAGTTTGAAATATTATTTTTTCTTAAAAAATGTTGATTTAAGTCAAATGCAATTGACTTTTAAGCAAATTAATTCTGTTCAACAATTCAATGAACTTTTACCAATAGAAATACACCCATTTAATACGGGCCGCTATTTATCTGCAAGATTATACAACGCATATTATTTGAATCCAAAGTTTGTTGATTCAGCAGTAATTGATGGATTAGAATGGTTACAAGACCACTTTGAAGAGCATGATGCGTATGGTATTCGTGTTATTGTATATCATCTTTTAGAAGCTTTTATGCACTGTAAAGTAGCACAATTCTACATAGATAGGTTGATTTTATTTATGGACGGAGAGCATGAAATGAATTATCATCCAATATTCATCCAACAAATAATTTACAATATAGAACCCAGTGGTATTAGATGGACTCGACGTTTTAAATCGTCTATGATTTAACTTGAACATACTTGAATCTGCCTAAAGGTCTTCACTTTATTATGTTTGTTTGTTAATAAAATATACAAGATTAAACGTTTATTGGTGTTGGATAGTTTGGATAATAAGCGTTATCATAAAAACTAATAGTGTTTGAGTTTTTTAAAACAAAAAGAATGGCATACTCATACAGAGTAACGGTAATTATACCAATCAATGTTAAGGGGACAATTGTTCCTAAAGGTGTAGATTTTAGTGTTCAGAACAAAGCCAACAACACCATCAACTAAAACGAATTCCGAAGCTATAAAAGAACAACAAGTATAGAATTGCCAACTAGCAAAATTTATTCAAGTTCATTAAAAAGCTGAGTTCAACTGATAAGTACAATGATAAAAACACAAACAACAATGGTCTAGGTAATATTGTATTTACAGAAACAAAACAAGGAACAGTTTATGCCGAATTCAATCTCAACAATGGTAAAGATATTGGATAAATAAATTGAACAATGGATGATAATGTTTTCAAGAGATCTTATTATAAAAAACAAAAAACAATACCTGCTTAATTGAAATTCCCTTCCATGAAAGTGTTTTTATGCGAAATGGAAGCAAGGCTTTGAACGATGACTGATGAGAGAGAAATGGACAGGAACTATAGGTGATTCTTTGAAAAAGAACAACAGTGAAAATAAGACAATCCCCAATAATTTGCAATTTATTTAGGTCAAAATGATTAAGAAACTTAAGAGTTAATCTCAATCAATCAATAGATCGACAAATTACTCTTTGCCCAAATAAGTCCAAGTAACAAGTCTAGTCTTCTACATGCATATTTCCCCACAAAAAAAATACTTTTGCATCTTCTACTATGGCTAGGATTCGCGTTGTTCCAGATAAAGATGAATTACAACTGGTGCTGAAAATTATTCAGGATCGAAAGAATTGTCACGTTAGCGACTATCCCAGTTTGATGCTATTTATGTCGACAATTAAGCATTCGGAGCAGCCTCCTTTTTTATCCCCTAATACTTGGAGGCGTTTGTTTGGTTTGATTAAGAGTGAGCATTCCCCGACCATTACAACTCTTAATATTCTTGCTCAATATGCTGGCTTTGCAAGTTGGTTTGATTTTGTGCATTCCAATTCTCGTGAAACAGATAGGGCATTAAGTCACATAGTTGGGCATTATGCATCGGGGAACGTGAATCAAATAGACGTTGCTGGTATTTATAAAGAAACAGGACCATCTGCGCATTTTTATCGCATGATGCATCATGTTTTAACCATAAGTTTTACACGTAGAAATGATTCTTTTGTAGGTCAGCTATACAGCACGGCCTCTTTTTTTCCATTTGATTTAAAGAACCGGGATGCTGTATATGAAGAATTTAATTTGCATCAATTGGTCGGGATATATTGCATTCAACTTAAACATCTAGGGTATTATTCAGCCTTAAAGCAATCGCCTGTTGGATTGAAGAAAGTCCTTGAATTGTGTGTAAATTATGGTGATTCAGCTTATCTGTATATTGATTTACTTCGTTTTGCAATAACTGAACACATTTTTGAGGAGACAGATTTGTTTCCTTCGTCTGTTCTGGGGTATAACGCTTTATTGTGTGGAGATTGGGAAGAATTAAAGAACCAGGCCTCTAAATTTGAAAACTATCAACCCAAAGAAAATACACTTTTACTCTGCGGACGAATCAGAGTATGCCAATGGGCGATGAAGTATGAGCATTCTGATATCATTGAAGCTGAACTAGTTAACCAGGTTCAATCTGATTATCATTTATTTTGTAAAGTAGCCAATCAAGCAGATGCGTTTAGTTTTTATTTGTTGTACATAGTTCGATACTTGTGTTCAAATGGTGCATACGCATTAACGCATAAAATCATGGCCAAATTCTATCCCCAAGGCCCTATGCTTATTTCCTTTTGGTCAAAAGTGATTTGGAATCGCATCGCTATTTATATCGCTGAAGCTGAATTGCATCTAAAAAATCCGAAAGAGGCCGAGAAATGGATGAAAAAAATCAAACCTGAATTATTTGATACATTTCAATACGCCATAGATTGGGAGAGGTATCAAAAAGTAAATCAAATGATTAATTAATCTGTCAATAGGCTTATATCTTTGATGAATATAGAACTGTGATTCATTAGATAATTATTAATTAATAAATTATTAGATTCTTAATTGATAAATTATATCATTTAAAATTATACGATTGGGTTAATCTAATCTTGAATATTTGGCAGTTTACGGCTTAACTAAATCCCGATCAAATCATCAATCTTCCATTAGAGATATCGCCTCTGCAATGCGAATCAGTTCCTGTGAAGTCTTCCAATTTCGAGTTGTTGCTTTAACTTTTAGTTTGGTTTCCAAGAAATTGTTGGAGAGTTTAGTGTTTCCGTAATTATTCGGACAATAGAGAAATACTGCTTTATCGATGAGTTGATAGCGGTCGTTTTGATACTCTAGTTCATCCATTTTTGCAACACG
>JBIKOC010000349.1:0-3014 GCA_044358335.1 Flavobacteriales bacterium
TGCCCAAAGAAATCCGAAACGTTCGCTCCGCAGGTTGCGACCCATTTCGAATAAGGTGAGCAGCGTTAGAATTCCAAAAACAGCATTCGGGAAGCGAGCAGCATATTCGTTGATGCCAAAGGCTTTCATGCTGAGTACCTGCATCCAAAAGAAGAGCGGTGGTTTTTCCCAGAAGGGTTGAAAATTGATTTGAACACGTGAGTAATTCCCAGTAACCAACATCTCCCTCGCCGATTCGGCAAAGTTGATTTCATCCCAATCGAAAAGAGGAGCTGCACCCAAGAATGGAAGAAACAAAGCCCCTCCAATCAGGAATATAATAATCCGATAGTGTGAAGCTTGTAGATTCATCGTTTGAGAAGGTTTTTATTTGCCCAAGATGGATGTTTAGCACGAAAACGATTATCCATCCACATACGTGTAAAAACAAGGGCTAATGCACCAACGATGAGTCCTACAAAAACATCCTCCGGAAAGTGCATGTAAAGATAAATGCGTGAATAGCCAGTAACAAGCGCCATGATTCCACAGAGGGCATGAACAGGTTTACTATTCGTGAGTGTTGCAATGAATAGAAACAAAGTCGCTGCTGATGCCGAATGTCCTGATGGAAAGCTATGCCAGTCGTGTGGACTCAAGCCAGCTGGGAGTTCAAATGGATAGTGGTTTAACTCAAACCATTTAACAGGTCGAGGAGTAGGATGGAAGATGAGCATTTTACACACCTGAACCAGAATACCACCACTGAGATAGGCGACCAATAAAGTCAAGGCATTTCGATAGGTATTGAAGATCAATAAGATCAAAACAATTCCAACGGCAAAGAGGCCATCACCTGGAAAAGTAAGAATTCCAACTACTAAGTTGAGCGTGGGAGTGTGGGGTAATTGGATAGCTAAAAACCCAGATGCTTTGTTCTGAAATAGCAAGATTCCCAATAAAATCAATAATCCCAAGCCGAGGACAATCCAAAACGAAACAGTACGGTTTAGCATCAAACGCATGGCGCAATTTAGGCAAATGTACCTATGAATGCAGCGTTTATCTGCTTGGTATTCCTTAGGTTTGTCCACGTTTTATGTCGAAACAAGGTCCATCGGTCTTTCAAATTAGCCAGTTTGCACACCCGACTTCTTTAAAGCCTGACGTGTACATTCGAACGTTTCAGGAGCACAAACAGGAGCATCCATTTGTGATGAAGCCTCACGGACATGATTTTTACCTGTTAATGTTTTTCACGAAAGGGCAGGGGAGCCATACGATAGAATTGGAAACGTATCCAGTCAATCCGGGATCGGTATTTTTCATGTCGCCTTCCGAAGTTCATGAATGGAATTTAAGTGATGATTCGGACGGATATGTGGTGTTTTTCAATGCTTCATTTTACCGCATGGAAGCAAATCCACAGCAATTATCTGAATTACCTTTTTACCAATCTGGCGGGAAGTTACGCTATGCGGATGTGCCTGAAAATGCTCGAAAGGTATTGTCGGATGTTTTTAGTTTGATGATTCAAGCTTATCGACATGAAAGCACCTACCGTGAACGTATTTTACGAGCGTATTTGGATGTGATATTATTTCAATTGTCGGCAATAATTACTCCTCAGCGGAAGCCGTTATTATATACTGTTTCGATTATTCCAGCATTGGAACATCTAATCGATAAGCATTATTCGGAGCATCAGCCGGTCACGTTTTATGCGGAACAATTGCATGTTTCTGTATCACAACTAAATACGAGTACCCGACAACAACTCAATAAAACCGTAACCGAATTACTCCAAGAACGCTTAATTGCTGAGGCGCGCAGGTTATTGGCTTACTCGAATAAAACTGTGAGTGAAATTGCTTGGCAGCTCAACTTTAGCGACAATTCGTATTTCTCTCGATTCTTTAAGAAGCATGTTAGTTTAACGCCCGAAGCATTTCGCAAGAACCTTTGAAATGTGCCATCATTCGTTGAAATTGTACCATAGCCGAAAGCATTAGTCAATGGACATTTGTTTCACCAACCTGAACATAATGTCAATTAAAGACAGCAAACTATATAGCATCGCATCGAATAAGTGTCCGCATTGCCACGAGGGGAATTTCTTTACCTATTCTAATCCTTATAAACTGGAGCATTTCATGAAAATGAACCAACGTTGTGAGGTGTGTAATGAAGATTTTCGTCGTGAACCAGGTTACTATTTCGGGGCGATGTATGTTAGTTATACATTGACAGTAGGATTGGGAGTAATGTTATACCTATTGATGTGTGTGGGATTTTCTGCCACTGTTACTCAGTATTTTGTGAGTTTTATAGTTATGCTAATTGTATTGATTCCAATTTTTTATCGCACTGCTCGAATAATCTGGATTAACTTTTTTGTGCGGTACGAAAAACCCATTCAGGTTCAGAAGATTAGTATATAGTTTGGATAATTTGTTTTAGATGAGTAGTTTGCTGTTATGAAACACAAACTGCTCATTTTGTTTTTATGCCTGTCGTTCGTTTCCATTCATGCTCAAACGTATTTGAATGAAACTGCACGTTGGACGCAAACCTATTCTTGGTCGGGATTTAATGCACATACGAACTGTACTTCTGTTTATTATGTTGCCGGCGATTCGCTGGTGAATGATACGAGTTATCTCAAAATCAATCTGCAAAGTCTTTGTTATTACACACATACAGAGTACGATAGTCTTTGGATTCCGTATGAAGTAATTGATACAAATACCTCTGACGGATTCTCTTTTCTACTTCGTGAAGTCAATAAGCAATTTATTCAGCGAAGTGGCGAAAGTGAGAATCTGCTTTACAATTTTGAACTAAACGACTTTTCTGCCATCGAAACGGCTACACCGTATCCAAGTTGCGGTATTGGTAGTGTTTCTTTAATGACACATGATACTGTTTGTATAGGCTCAATTGGGCGCAAACGTTGGATGATTAGCATGTCGAATTATCCATTAGCCAATTATTTTATCGAAGGAGTTGGTCCAAGTTCTGGATTTCGTGCTCCT
>JBIKOC010000350.1:0-3006 GCA_044358335.1 Flavobacteriales bacterium
TCAGAAACGCATGGAGATAATCCTATTTTACTGCGAATGAGTGCTCAAAGTCAGAGCTCAAACGTATTAATTAGCATACCTGCAAATCCTTCCTTTGCCCCTATCGGACTGATTATTCCAGCCAATACTTCTCAAACGGTTGATTTAACACCTTTTAAATTCCAGCTTGAGAATATCCCAGTAAATACGGTATTAAACAAAGGTTTATTGATTCAATCGAACAACCCGATTACCGCATATTATGAAGTTGATGCGCAAAATAATCCGGATATATTTCCATTAAAAGGCAGTAACGCAAAGGGAACTAACTTTTATACCCCATTTCAAAACTTCTTTAGCAACGGAAGCTTTGCCATACAGCCTTATTCGGGTTTCGATATTGTAGCGACAGAAAATAACACCATTGTTACTATCATTCCAAGTGTTACCATTAACGGACATCCTGCGGGAACAGCATTTACGGTGACTTTAAATCGTGGTCAAACCTATTCGTGTATTGCCAATAGTCAAACCGCTGGAGATCACCCAACAGGTACTGAAATCAACTCAAACCGTCCGATTTGTGTGACAATTAAAGATGATTCTATGTCGAACAGTTCGTGTCGAGATTTAATGGGAGATCAAATAATACCGGTGAGTTTAGTAGGAATGGAATACATCGTGATGCGCGGTTTTTTATCGGCCGATGAATATGCATTTATACTCGGGACTCAAGATGGAACCGACATTTTCATTGCTGGAAATTCAACTCCAGTTGCAACTGTAAATACGGGTCAACAATACATGTATTCGATACCACCAGGACAGGCAACAACTTTTATAGAAACCAGCAAACCTGCTTATGTGCTACATGTTTCGGGTTTTGGTTGTGAGGTTGGAGGTGCTGTTCTACCGCCCATTCAATGTACAGGATCCTCGTCGGTATATTTTACTCGCTCCTCGCCCGATCTGTTTGGGTTAAACATCATGGTTAGAGCTGGTTCAGAAGGTAATTTCCTATTAAATTCGAGTAGCACGCTAGTTCCGGCGTCTGCATTTTCGGTTGTTCTAGGAACATCAGGAAATTGGATGGCAGCTCAAATTAGTTTTACTACTGCTGAAGTGCCTGATGGAGAAACCAGTGTTCTTATCAACACTTCTTCAACTACCGAACTTTTTCACATGGGAATGATTAATGGTGGAGCTTCGACCGGTTGTCGTTATGGATATTTTTCTGATTTCAGCAGCACCAATTTGGGTGGAAATCGAATTGTTTGTTTTGGTGATACACTCGACTTAGATGCTGGAGTAAACAAAGACAGCTATTTATGGAGTACCGGCGATACCACCCAATTTATTACAGTTTTTGACGAAGGAGCATATTATGTAACCACCTCGAAAAATGGGTGTACTTCAAGCGATACAGTAAATGTGGTTAAAGATTTAGAACAAGTTGATTTAGGTGAAGATACCATTACCGTTTGCGGATCTTCCACAACTTACTTAAATGCTAATAGCGGTTATATCAGTTACGAATGGCTCGATGGCAGTACCGATTCAACATTGTTTGTAAATGTGGAAGGCTCGTATTATGTTACAGTTATGTCGCTGGGTGGGTGTGTTAGTAGAGATACTGCACAGATAAAATTTGGAACTGTTCCACCAGCCATTACGATTAGCAACAACGGCCCAATTTGCGAAGGTGAATCGCTCGAATTAAGTTCTTCTGGAGCCACGTTTCCAGTAAAATGGACTGGTCCAAATGGATTTTCTGAAACAGGTGTAAATCAGGAAATAAATCCTGCGCCAGTTCAAGCAAATGGAATTTACAGTGCGGTGCAAAATAATGGTGAATGTGATTCACCACCAGCGTTTACCAATGTGGTCGTAAATCCTATTCCTAACCCTGTAATTTCGGGTGACACGATTTTGTGTGAAGGAGAAGAAACGACATTAAATCTAAACGGAGGACCTTTCGATACTCAGGTTTGGTCAACCAATGAAGTAAGTTCAACTATCAATGTACCTTCGGGTGCATGGTCGGTAAGCGTTAGTTTACTGGGTTGTAATCGTACGGTAAGCCAAACCGTCCAATTAAGTGAGCCCTTTGCCAACTTTAATATTGTACCAGATGCATTGGTATTTTTAGGAACCGAACAACAATTTAATGATTCATCATTGGCTTCACCTTATGCTCCCAATGTGGTTTACTTATGGGATTTTGCAGATGGAGAATATGGGAATGGAAGTTCCGTTACTCATCAATATGCTGATACTGGAACCTATTCGGTGATGTTAGTGGTAACAAATACAGAAGGATGTGTTGATACTGTATATCAGTTTGCTAATGTGATTACAGATGTAGTTATTCCTAATGTCTTTTCTCCAAATGGTGATGGCATTAATGATTTTTTTGTTGTGAAATACCTTTCGCTTTACCCGAACAGCAAGCTGAATATTTTCACTCGTTGGGGAAACCAAGTCTATAGTAGCGATAACTACAAGAATGATTGGACAGGTGATGATTTGGTGGATGGGACCTATTTCTATATTCTTGAAACAGGTCAAGGAGTTGCGCCATTTAAGGGAACCGTTTTGATCGAACGATAGCACATTGTACAAGCAAATAGAATGTTGAAGGACTTGTGGAGATTTTTTAAATGAATTGCTTGATAAATCAACTGCTAGGTGTATTTTAGGATTTCCTTAAAATCGCTTATCCGTCTAGTCTATGCGAAATATATTTTTCGTTCTGCTCACATTCAGTTTAACCTGTTTTTTAACAGGAACTCTTGATGCACAACAGCTTCGGGGCATAATTACTAATTCCAAAAACGGAGAAACACTCATCGGTGCAACTGCTGTTGTGAAAGGAACTACCAAAGGTGCGAGTGCTGATATAGATGGAAACTTCGTTATCGATAAACCGGGAACTCCTCCATTTACACTTGTTGTTTCGTTTGTTGGTTTTAGCAGCAAAGAAATCCAGGTTAAAAGTTTAGATCAGGCGTTAAAAATAAGCTTAAG
>JBIKOC010000352.1:0-3004 GCA_044358335.1 Flavobacteriales bacterium
CCGCTGCTGGATTATTTTTATGTCTGCTTCCAGCTTCTGTGTTTGGTTTGCTTTTCGGGGATGCCTTTCTACCGGTAAAAGAAAATCTCTATTTCCTGATGCCAGGTGTGGTGTTTATTAGTGGGTATTTGATTCTGGGACACTATTTCTCAGGCACTGGACAATTCATGAAAAACAATTATGCAATTATTGCCGGATTACTAGTAACACTAATTGGTTTCGTTTTTTTAGGAGTAACTCAAAAACAAGGTATCAACGAACATCAGGCTGCTCTTGTAACCACCTTTGCCAACATGGCGACATTTTTTTCCGTTATTTGGCTCTTTAAATCCGACAGCGGCGTAGCTCTTCGTGAATTGTTACCTCGATTTTCTGATTTGGGTTTACTCATCCAAAAGCTTCGCAGCAAAGTCCGCTGAAATATGTCCTCCATCACCCGAAAACTTTCTAAATTATCTCGCGGATTAGCCCTGCTGATAAAGAATCCAGCTTTGTTAAATCGCTTGATTGATGAGGAAGATTTGCACGAAACTGCTGTCAAGCAAGAGTTTAAATTGGTAGATGGCTTAGCAGAAGTTTCCTTTCATGAATTATGGACAAATGAAACAGAAGTTGTTAGCCCCTTTGCATTTCTCGATGGTGGATCATTACCAACCGATTTAGCACTTCTCCGCATTCTAGCGAAGAAAATCAAGGCTCAAACTTATTTTGAAATTGGAACTTGGCGTGGTGAAAGTGTGAGTAATGTAGCCGACATCATCCCAACTTGTTACACACTAAATCTCAGTTCCGAACAGATGCGTGCCCGTCAATGGGAAGAATCCTACATCGCCCTTCACGGTCATTATTCACAAGCTTTCCCTAATATCCAACACTTACAAGGAGATTCACGCAATTTCGATTTCAGCTCGTTTGACGGAAAGATGGATTTAGTTTTCGTTGATGGCGATCATCATTACGATAGCGTTGTTCAGGATACCCAAACAGCATTTCGTTTAGTAAGTCCTACTGGAATTATCGTTTGGCACGACTACGGAAATTCACCCGAGCAAGTTCGTTGGAATGTTGCGCATGCCATTTTGGAAGGTTGTCCGATCGAAAAACGCCAACAGCTTTGCGCCATATCCAACACACTGTGTGCAGCTTACCTTCCATTTGAGGTAAAACGAGGCGTTCGACATTATCCGCGCAAACCCGAAAAAAGTTTCCGCATAACTCTTGCCCGAAGCTAACATGTGTGGAATAGCTGGCATTATATCTCCCGAAGGAATTAATCCGGACGATTTGTACCGAATGAGTCGAACCATAGCTCATCGTGGTCCCGACGGTGATGGTTTTGTCTTTTTCTCTGAACAGATTGCCCTTCCTCGTGCCAGCAAGAATACATCTCCATCCTGTATTGCTCAATCATTAGCATGGAGTCCAAGTGATTCCAATCCTCAAGTTCCTTTTCGTCCAGATGTTGGTTTATTACATCGACGTTTGGCCATTATCGATTTAGAAGCAACCGGGCATCAACCCATGTGCAGCATAGATAAACGTTACTGGATTACATTTAATGGTGAAATCTATAATTACATCGAATTACGTCAAGAATTAGAAAAACTAGGAGTCGTTTTCATCACGCGCAGCGATACTGAAGTCATTCTTCAAGCCTATCAACATTGGGGTGTAGCCTGTTTGCATCGTTTTAATGGCATGTGGGCTTTTGGAATTTACGATACAATCAACCAAACATTTTTTGCTTCACGCGATCGCTTTGGAGTGAAACCGTTCTACTATCACCACACAGGTAAAACACTAGCATTTGCATCTGAACAAAAAGCCCTACTTGGATTGTCGTGGGTGCCATTTGAAGTAAATCCCGACGCAGTTTTCGACTATTTTGTGTTTAGTCAAATCGAATATGAAGCACAAGGTTTTTTAAAAGGGATTGATGAATTACCTGCCGGAAGTCTCATGCATTATCAAGTAAAAACGGGGCAATTTCAAGTTAAATCGTGGTACTCACTTCAGGTGAATCACGAAAATGAGACGTGGAGCAAATCGCAACATCAGCGGCATACCGATACCATTCGTGAATTACTTAGTGATGCTGTTCGTTTAAGATTACGTGCTGACGTGCCTGTTGGCTCATGCCTAAGTGGCGGACTCGATTCTTCGGCATTAGTTGGTTGGATGAGGAAACATTTAGGAACTGAAATTCCCATTCATGTATATACAGCTGTTTTCCCCGGTAATCGAGTAGATGAAGGACATTGGGCTGGTAGCATGGCTCAATCGGTTAAGGCTATTTCGCATCATGTTCAACCCAATCCGGAAACATTAATTCGAGATTTAGAGGATTTAACGTATTGTCAGGATATTCCCATTTGGTCGACAAGCACATATGCCCAATATCGGGTGATGCAATTGGTGAAAGAAAGCGGAATCAAAGTGGTTTTAGACGGACAAGGAGGCGATGAAATATTTGGTGGATATGAGCCACATCGTTCATTTTTCTGGAAAGGCCTTTCGGGAATGGATATGATTCGTGATATGCAGCAGGGAATGAATTTGCGATCGGGATTAAAATTCCATGCACATCAACAGGCGCGTTACGATTTAGCGTTTCGCATGCCAGTGAGTTTAAGTTCACGACTTTATCAATCTTATTTTCAAGAAAACTCATACCTCGATAAGGACTTTTTTAATCAGCATATTCAACGCTTTTCAAATCAGCGACAATATCGAACCGATGATTTGAATGGTCGTTTAGCACTCGAAATGCAGAATACAACTCTTAAGGGTTATTTAAAATGTGAAGATCGATGTGCCATGTGGCATGGGATCGAATCTCGAACACCATTTGCAGATGATTTTCCTTTAATTGAATACCTTTTCTCGGTGCCAGCTGTTTATAAAATGCATGGTTCTAGATTAAAAGCGCTTTTAAGAGATGCCTCTTCTTCGGTTTTACCGGAAGTAATAAAAAATAGAACCGACAAGCAAGGATATACCACTC
>JBIKOC010000353.1:0-3000 GCA_044358335.1 Flavobacteriales bacterium
CTCATCGAATCCAAACGAATCGTATCACCTTGAAGCAAAACCTTTCGAGTACGCAAACTACTAGCTGTTTGGGCGGAAATAATCCCGTCCATCATCAGAAAAACCAAGAGAATCAGTAGTAAACGCTGCACAATTTGCCCTTCCGGCGAAGATAGTCCAAATGCACATCAACGTCAGAATGCGTACTTTATATATTCATTCACCATAAAATGTTTGGAATTGCTACATCACACTTCCCTCCCTTCCCTTCGACAAGCTCAGGGAGCGGGAATGCTATCGCTCCCTGAGCTTGTCGAAGGGAGCACATCATCTAATCAACTAATCAACACACCATCTCACCAGCACATTAGCACACCAACACATCAGCACATTAATTTTCCTTTCTTTGCCCCTTTCAAAATCGTTTTCAATGCGCATTGTTACCTATAATGTAAACGGACTCCGTTCTGCTCTCAGTAAAGGATTGGTTGAGTGGATTCAGGCTACTCAGCCCGATTTACTTTGTTTGCAAGAGATAAAAAGTCAGGCCGATCAGCTTGATTTAGATTTGTTCCGTCAGTTGGGTTATGAGCCGTATTTATTTCCAGCTCAAAAGAAAGGTTATAGCGGAGTTGCTATATTGAGTAAGCATCAACCCGATCGAATAATTGAAGGAATGGGCATCGAAGCTTACGATTTTGAAGGAAGGACCATTCGCCTCGATTTTGGTGATTGGACTATTATCAATACGTATTTTCCTAGTGGCTCGAGTGGAGAAGAACGTCAGGCGTTTAAGATGCAATTTCTTGCAGATTATCATGAATTCATCAACGAATTGAAGAAAGAACGCCCCCAACTAATTATTTGTGGCGACTATAATATTTGTCACCGTGCTATCGATATTCACAACCCGATTAGTAACGCCAAGAGCAGTGGATTTTTGCCAGAAGAGAGAGACTGGATGGAAAGTTTTCTAAACTCCGGATTTGTGGATTCTTTCCGTCATTTAAATAAAGATCCACATCAGTATACTTGGTGGAGTTATCGTGCCGGTGCTCGTGGTAAAAACTTGGGCTGGCGTATTGATTACACGTGTATCACCGGAAACCTTCAAGAGAAATTACAACGTGCGGTCATTCTGCCAGAAGCAAAACACAGTGATCATTGTCCAGTTCTGATAGAAATCGATTTATAATTAATCGTTTTTCCAGCGTTCTAGCTTAGGAATACCACGAGTGAAAAAGCCAGCAACAAAACTGGGCATGCCCAGTTCACGCATTTTTCCTTTTACGCGAACTTGCATGTCGTTTACTTTTAAATGAGGCATGGTAAAGTTACCGTTAAGATAACAGTGGGAGCAATATACCGTACTGCGTGAACCATCGGCATTCGTGCCTCCTCCTTGCGCATCACGCTTCATCGGCATACCACAAGATTGACAGTTTTTATAAATCGTTTGCATGGCTTATCCGGATAAGAATGATTCAAAGTAGAAAAAAATCGAAACGATTGCAAGCTGTATGGTAAAAAAATCAAAGCCTGAAAGCAATTCTGCATCTTTGCAACCATGGAACGCAAAACCTTATTTGCTGATGTGATCGTGCCGCTGGCTTTGCCACGACTGTTCACCTATCGCGTTCCTCAAATTTTAGCACCGTTCATCCAACCGCTGCAACGGGTTGTTGTCCCTTTTGGGAAAAAGAAAAAATACACCGCCATCGTGCATCATCTGCATGAAAAACCTCCTCAAGGCTACGAAGCACGCTACATAGAACAATTACTAGAAGAAGAACCAGGCATTTCTCCTCAACAATTACAGTTTTGGGAATGGATGGCTTCTTATTACCTCTGCCACTTGGGAGAAGTCATGCAAGCGGCATTACCAGCTGGATTAAAACTTTCTAGCGAAACCGTCATTCGTGCCTTATCATCACTTGAGGAAACCGACACGAGTGCGCTGAGCGACCGCGAACTTCTCATTTTAGAAGCACTTGAGAAAGTCAAGGAATTAAGCATCAAAGACGTAGAACACATTGCTGGAATAAAAACGGTTTATCCGATCATCCGGACCATGATTCAAAAACGGCTCATCGCAGCCGAGGACGAACTCAAGGATTTATTCCGTCACCGAACCATCACTTTGGTTCATCTCCATACCGATTATCAAGGAGAAGATACATTACACGGACTACTCAATCAACTTAAACGCGCTCCTAAACAACAAGAACTCATTCTCGCTTTTTTGAGCATGAATCCGGGGAAAACCCATGATTTTCCAGCCATGAAGCGCAAAGAACTGCTAGCCAAAACCGGACAAACAACCGCCACTGTGATGCAGTTAGTTAAGAAGGGGATTTTTGTTTTGGAAGATGTTCCAGTAAGTCGTTTAAGTGGACAGTCTGATGATGAAGCATTTATACAGTTAAGCCCGGCGCAGGAAGAAGCACTTTCGCAAATTCAAGAATCATTTGCCGAAGGTCGACCTGCTTTGTTGCATGGTTTGACGGGAAGTGGTAAAACCGAAATCTACATTCAGCTCATCGAAGAGCAGATAAACAAAGGAAAGCAGGTACTTTATATGCTTCCCGAAATTGCGCTAACGGCTCAAATTATCAATCGATTGAGGGTGCATTTTGGAAGAAAGGTTCAGGTGTATCACAGTCGGTTTAGTGAGAACGAACGTGTGGAAGTATGGAATGCAGTAGCTAACTGCGATCCCGATGCTGGAATGATTGTTCTTGGGGCACGCTCCTCGGTGTTTCTACCATTTCGAAATCTGGGACTCATTTTGGTGGATGAAGAACACGAATCGAGCTTTAAGCAAAACGAACCGGCACCTCGCTATCATGGGCGCGATGCGGCAATTATGTTGGCGAATCAGTTCAAGGCGGATATTTGTTTGGGTTCGGCTACTCCATCTTTCGAAAGCTATCACAATGCCCGGCAAGGGAAATACAAGCTCGTTAAACTTGATGAGCGATATGGTGGTTCGGTTTTACCCGATGTTTTTATTAATGATCT
>JBIKOC010000354.1:0-2997 GCA_044358335.1 Flavobacteriales bacterium
CTTCTTTTGCCGTTCTTCAAGATGCAAGTGATCGTATACAGATATATATACGTCGCGATGATATTTGTTCGGGTGAAGACAAGACATTATATAATACGGTATTTAAGAAACTACTTGATATCGGTGATATTATTGGTGTAACCGGTTATGCTTTTTCAACCCAAACGGGAGAAACGACCATTCACGTTACTTCATTAAAAGTATTGACCAAATCACTTCGTCCGCTTCCAATTGTTAAGGAGAAAGATGGTGAAGTATATGATGCATTTGCTGATCCTGATTTACGCTACCGTCAACGTTATGTGGATTTGATCGTGAATCATCAGGTGAAAGACACATTTATTAAGCGTACTCAGCTAACCAATTCGATTCGTCAGTATTTGAATACGCGTGGTTATTTGGAAGTAGAAACGCCCATTCTTCAACCTTTATATGGTGGTGCTGCGGCACGTCCATTTAAGACACATCACAACACACTCGACATGACGCTTTATATGCGAATTGCAAACGAGTTGTATTTGAAACGTTTAATTGTAGGTGGATTCGATGGTGTATATGAGTTTGCGAAAGATTTCCGGAACGAAGGAATGAGTCGTTTTCATAATCCGGAATTTACTCAAGTAGAGCTATATGTAGCCTACAAGGATTACAACTGGATGATGGATTTGGTGGAGGAAATGGTTGAAAAAGTAGCCCTTGATATACATGGTAAAACTGAAGTTCAGGTGGGCGAAAACTTGATCAATTTCCAACGTCCATGGAAACGAATGACTATGTATGAGGCGATACATGAGTTTACGGGAGTGGATATTTCAGAAATGGATGAAGCTGCTATGGCTGCAGCTGCTCGTAAAATGAATATTCAAATCGATGCTTCTATGGGTAGAGGAAAAATCATTGATGAAATATTTGGAGAAACCTGTGAGCCACATTTGATTCAACCTACTTTCATTACCGATTATCCGGTTGAAATGTCACCTCTTGCTAAGAAACATCGAAGCAAACCCGGATTGGTTGAACGCTTCGAAGGAATCTGTAACGGAAAGGAAATTTGTAATGCGTTCTCTGAATTGAACGATCCAATTGATCAACGTAAACGCTTTGAAGAACAATTGGAATTAGGAAAACGAGGAGATGAAGAAGCGATGATGTTAGATGAAGATTTTCTCCGCGCTATTGAATATGGAATGCCACCAACAGCTGGTTTAGGAATAGGTATTGACCGTTTGGCGATGATTATGACCAATTCGAAATCGATTCAAGATGTGTTGTTTTTCCCTCAAATGCGACCGGAGAAAACCGATGATTAATTTTAAAAACAAAAAGCCCATGATTTTAATCATGGGCTTTTTTATTAAATACGCATTTTAGCCCGTTTCATCAAGTAAGGCATGAGCACCTGTGAAAAATCTTGATTGATATCTGCTTCTACAAAATCAATGTGGTATTGGGCACAACGCAGTTTCAGTTCGGCAGTTAAAGATTGTATCTGCTCCAAATATTTTTCACGAACTTCCTGAGGCTGTAATTTAATTTCTTCCCCACTTTCTAAATCGACAAAACGATAAGGACGGTTGTCGAATTCGAATTCAAGTTCCTTTTGCTTATCCGCCACGTGGAATAAAACGACCTCGTGTTTATTGTGTTTCAAGTGTTGAAGCGCAGAGAATAGATGTTCCAGATTGTTTGTTTCTTCAAACATATCACTGAAAACCATAATCAAACTCCGCTTGTGAACCGCTTCTGCAATGGTATGTAATACTTGTGCAGCATGAGTTTTACCCGGTTTTTGATCCCAAGGTGTGTCCATCATTTTCTCTAACTCCGCATAGAGCATAGCCATGTGAACTCCTGAAGAACGAGCTGGTGTTTGTACGTCAAGATCATCTGAGAAAACACTTAATCCAGTAGCATCGCGCTGCTTATTCAACATATAAAATAAAGCAGCTGCAGCTTTTACCGAAAAACTCAGTTTGCTCTCTTTCCCTTTCTCCTTAGCATCCAACGGATAATACATCGAAGGAGAACGATCAATCACGACTTGACAACGCAGATTGGTTTCTTCTTCAAACCGCTTCACATAGAGTTTATCGGTCTTTCCAAACAAACGCCAGTCGATGTAACGAGTTGATTCTCCCTGATTGTAAGAGCGATACTCAGCAAACTCTACCGAAAATCCATGGAACGGACTTTTATGCAAGCCAGTAATAAATCCTTCCACCACCTGACGCGCCAATAGCTCGAGATGTCCAAATTGTTGTATTTCCTGTCGGTTAATCGGCATAGTGAATGCAATTAAACAAAAAAAACACAGTGGAATGCACTGTGTTTTTAAGGTTTTTCAATGAATTTAATCAAGCTAGTTGAGCATCTAGTTTTTGAGCAAGAACCGTTTTAGGAACTGCACCAACTTGTTTGTCTACTACTTGACCATTCTTAAACACCAAAAGAGTAGGAATATTGCGGATTCCGAATTGCATCGAAATATTCGGATTGCTATCAACATCAACTTTCCCTACAACTGCTTTCCCGTCGTAATCTTTGGCAAGTTCTTCAACGATAGGTCCCACCACGCGGCAAGGACCACACCATTCTGCCCAAAAATCTAGTAGGACAGGTTTGTCGGATTTAAGAACGAGTTCTTCGAAGTTTGAATCTGTGATTTCTAAAGCCATGATCTATGTTTGCTTATTTAAGTAGTCGTTATGGCAAAGATACAACCAGTTCAATATGGATGACATTTTGCCTAACGTGGTTTATAAACACTAGGAAAAGAACTTTGTTTATGACATGCTTAATTTATTCAAATCTAGCTGATTACGAAATTTGGATATTAATTTTAGAAAGAATTTGCCGACTTGTTGAACCTGATGATGTATTTGGCATATTGCTGCCAAAACGTCCCAAAATATGCGGTTATTTTTGATCATCCCCGGAATTCTTTTGTCCTTGCTTAGTTTTGGGCAAGCTCAAGCTCCGGAGAAAATTTACCAGAGA
>JBIKOC010000355.1:0-2994 GCA_044358335.1 Flavobacteriales bacterium
TCACAGCCACAAGTGGTCCTGGACTTTCACTCATGAATGAATTCCTCGGGTTAGCCTACTTCGCTGAAATTCCCACTGTGTTAATTGATGTGCAACGAACTGGACCTTCCACCGGAATGCCTACACGTACACAACAATCCGACATTTTGGAAGGCGCTTATGCTTCGCATGGAGATACAAAACATGTCATGCTATTTCCTTCTACTCCGAAAGAGTGTTTTGATATGACGGTTGATGCGTTCGATTTAACGGAGCAGCTTCAAACGCCTGTCATTCTTATGACCGACCTCGATTTGGGTATGAATGATCACATGTCGAAACCCTTTCAATGGGATGATCATCGGGAATACAAGCGTGGAAAAGTATTGGATGCTGAAGCATTAGAAGATATTGAGCGTTTTGGTCGATACCTCGATGTAGATGGTGATGGTATCGCGTATCGAACCTATCCGGGAACACATCCAACAAAAGGTTCGTATTTCACTCGCGGAACTTCACGTGATGAATATGCTGTTTATACCGAAAATGGCGATGTGTACGAGAAAAATATGGATCGTTTGATTAAGAAATGGAATACCGCCAAGGATTATGTTCCTGCTCCTGAATTTTATCAAGATTCAAATACATCGAAATATGGAGTTTTATTCTTTGGAACATCACAGTATTCAACCGAAGAGGCAATTGATATGTTAAAAGCTGATGGAGTGAATCTCGATGCCATTCGCATTAAATCATTTCCATTTAATAAATCTGTCGAAGACTTTATTCATTCGCACGATAAAGTATTTGTTGTAGAACAAAATCGTGATGCACAAATGAAAAGTTTGCTCATGATTGAATTGGCTGCTAATCCTCAGAAATTAGTGTCGGTTCTCAATTACAACGGACTTCCAATCACAGCCGATTATATTGTAAAATCAATTCAGGCTGCTATTTAATTTCCCCAATTAGGCAAAATCACCATGACATACATTCGCCCGAAATTCCGTCATCCCGAACTTCCTAAAAACGATTTAGGTTATTCGGTCGATTATTACGAAGGAGCACTTTCTACCTTATGTGCTGGCTGTGGACACGATTCTATCAGTGCAGGTATTATTCAAGCTGCATACGAAATGAATATCGAACCACATCGTTTAGCTAAGCTTTCGGGGATTGGTTGTTCTTCTAAAACGCCAGCTTACTTTTTAAGTAATTCGCACGGTTTTAACAGTGTTCACGGACGAATGCCTTCTGTTGCTACAGGCGCAAACATGGCAAATCGCGACCTTATTTATTTAGGTGTTTCGGGTGATGGAGATTCTGCTTCTATTGGAATGGGACAGTTTGTTCATGTCATCCGCCGAAATCTCAACATGGTGTATATCGTGATGAATAACGGTTGTTATGGGCTAACGAAAGGACAAGATTCTGCAACAGCTGATGCAGGTTCGAAAAATAAATCTGGAAATACCAATTTATTTCAATCGATTGATTTAGCAAGTTTGGCCATCGAATTAGGAGCTACGTTTGTTGCGCAGAGTTTTTCGGGTGATAAATCTCAGTTAGTTCCACTCATCAAAGCGGCTATGAAACACCCAGGATTTGCTTTCATTAATGTAATCTCACCTTGCGTGACATTCAATAATAACGTGGGTTCTACTAAATCGTACGACTTCGTGCGTGAACATGTGGAAGCTACTGCAACCATCGATTTTGTGCCCGAAATGACTGAGATTACTACATCCTATAATGAAGGAAGTATGAAGGCAATACAGCTTCATGATGGAACGTATTTGCAACTACAGAAACTAAATCAGGAATGGGATCCATCTGATCGTTTTTCTGCAATTACAGCAGTTCAGAAAGCAAAGGTGAATAACGAAATTCTCACCGGACTTTTATATTTAAATCCGGATGCTGTTGATTTGCATGAAATGATCAACACATCTTCTAAACCCTTGAATACATTGACGAAGAAAGAATTGTGTCCGGGAGCAGAAGCATTAAAAGGTATTAATAAAGAATTTCGCTAATTTATCTGCTTGTTCGATTCATATTCGAATGTAAATTCGGCACTACAAATCGATGAAGATTTGAGAATAGATTTTTATGGCCAAACTGCCCGATTTTCGAACAGTACAAGTAACGCGCTATATCAGTCCTTTGCGCGAAGGCGGCTCTTTACCTGCTTTAGCTGAGGCTGATGATGGATTTAAGTATGTGCTTAAATTCAAAGGGGCTGGACATGGTGTGAAAGCACTCATTGCTGAATTTATAGGTGGTGAAATTGCACGTATTCTTGGCTTAAAAATTCCTGAATTGGTTTTTGCTCAACTCGATGAAGCCTTTGGTCGCACAGAAGCAGATGAAGAAATACAAGATTTATTGCAAGGAAGCCGCGGACTTAATTTAGGTATGCATTTCCTGTCGGGCGCGATTACATTTGATCCGGTTGTGACAGAATTAGACGGATTATTAGCCTCGAAAATAGTTTGGTTGGATGCCTTTCTCACCAATGTAGATCGTACAGCTAAAAATACCAATATGCTAATTTGGCATAAAGAATTATGGCTAATCGATCACGGTGCGACGTTATTCTTTCATCATTCTTGGGATACATGGGAAAAGCATGCTCATAGTCCGTTTACATACATTAAGGAGCATGTTCTACTTGCTCGAGCAGATCAATTAGAATCCGTAGATGATTTATTTAAAGGCATTTTGACTAATGAATTACTACATGAATTGGTTGAAAAAATTCCTGAAGAATGGCTGCAATGGGAAGGAAGCGGACTCACTCCTGAGCAAATAAAAGCAGTTTATTTTCAGTTTTTGTCGATACGTTTAGCACATTCATCCACTTTTGTAAATGAAGCCCTCCATGCAAGAGCCACTGGTGTATGAATATGCGGTAATTCGCGTCCTGCCTCAGGTTGAGCGTGAGGAATTTTTCAATGTTGGCTTGGTGCTTTTTTGTAAACGTAGCAAGTATATTCGCATGTCTTTTCTGTT
>JBIKOC010000356.1:0-2973 GCA_044358335.1 Flavobacteriales bacterium
ATGGGAATTCCTGCTAGTTTATTCTTTGCCATTAGGAAATTGCTTACTGGTAAAACGGCCTCATTTGATCGACAAGTGATTCGGATGGCTCAAAGTAGAAATGCGTATGACAATAGTCGGATTATAGCAGAAACAGGAATCTCATTCAAACCGATTCGAGATTCGATTCTTGCAACAGCTGAACATATGAATCATTTTTTTACAGAGAGTTAGAAAAATCCTTGTTGCCAAAGGCTCAGTAAATCCATGCTAATGGCTATACTAAAGTGAACGCAGATACCCGGAATGATAGACCGAGAGCGTAAAGCCATTATTCCTAATACAATTCCAGCTACAATAGCCCCCATCGTTTCGGGAAATGGTTTTCCAAAGTGAATCATCACGTATGGGATAAGTGGAATCAAAACAGCTTTGTTTCCCAGATGTTTCTCAAATGAAAAAAGCAGAAAGCCTCGAAAGAAATATTCAACGGCAATGAACTGACATAGATAACCAATCTCCCAACAAATAAGCGTTTTAGTAAAATCCGTATCTCTAGGAATGTAAACAAATGGATAAGTGTTTTGGAAAGACTTTAAAAAAGAAGCTCCAATGAGAGGTAAAACCATGAATAGAAGCATGTATCCATAGATTTTCAAATGAGAACGAGGAATGTTAATTTGAAACAAAGAAGGAGAATCCGGCCAAACTATTCGGCGAAAAAGCATGGGGATCAATAAGTAAAAAAGAACACAACAGCCTGCCCAAAATAACAGCTGACGTAAACTAGCAAATACTCCAGAGTAGAAATACTCGGCAATTTGTAGCCTTAAAGTACCTGTTTCTGCATTTAACCAAGGTTCAAAAATACGCGCAGATCCAAAGTATGCTTTTGAACTTAGCATCAATGCAGCAAAGGCTGTAGTGAGAATTAATTGCCGGTCGCCGCGGTTTATACTTTTGACTAACAACAATGCTTCCTTCATCGCTGTAAAAATTGTAAATAATTCTGTTTATAACTGCCTGTCGGTATAAATTTCAAAGTCTCTATTTTTTTGCACTTTTGAACGCAACGGATGAGTATGCCAGCATTCGCGAACGCCTTTCAAACATTTACCTTGTTGAACTCTTCTCCAAACCTATTATCCATCCGCTTATTCAAACGGTTTCTTGGATTCTTTTTCTTGTTTATTCTGGGTAATTCTTATGCTCAAGAATTACAGATTCTCGGTGTGGATTCCTCTCAATATCCTAACATCCGCTTATCAATTGCCTATAAAGGCAAGTCACGATTTGAATCGGATCAGTTAATTCTCAAACAAGACGAGAAAAATCTACCTTTTACCATTCGTGAAAGCGCTCCCGGTTCAGCACCCGAAAAAGGACGTGCTGTTTTCTTTCTTGTAGAAGCTTCAGGAAATACAAGTGGAAAAGGACTTATTGACCTTCGTGAAGGTATAATTGGTTCGATGGATAATCTCGACACCAAAGATTTACTTAACATTGGATGGTTCGGTAGTTATGATGCTGACAGCGTTAACATGCGTTTGATTACTCCGCATTTCTCTGCTGGTCAGGCAAATATCAGATCACTTATTTCCAGTAAGCTATTTGCAAAACCCGATTCATTAAACCGTTCCGATCTATACAAAAACATCGTAGCAGGATTGGATTATGTTTCAAAAGAGTCGGATCTGCCGCAAAATCGCTTGTACATTGTCTTGAGTACAGCTCGCAATAACAGTACTTCCCCCCTTTCTTCCTCCGATTGTATTGGAAAAGCAAAAGATTTAGGCATTCCAATTTATTCCATCACTTATTTGGTGAATGATAGCGCTTACAGTTCGGGAATGATGACACGTATTTCGGCACGAACTGGAGGAAAAAATGTACAAGCGCGCACACAAATTGAAATTATCAATGCCATTACCGATTTCTTCAATGCTCCTGTGCCTTCATCCATGCAAGAATCGGTGTATGATGTGTTATTTCAAGCGAATACGGATGCTAATCCAAGTCGTGCTAAAATTGATATTAGCTTTCGTGGAAACCGCCAAATCATTGTCGTTGCTGACCCCAATGCAGGCAGTTTGATTCCGCAGGATTACAAACAATATCTCTGGTATTCTATAGGAATTTTAGGTCTTATTGTATTGATTATGCTGCTGATTAATCTGTTTTCTCGACGTGGTTCTCGCGCTACTGACGAAGAAACTGTTAGTTCAGAAGTTGAAACAGAAACTCCACTTGCTATTAGAAAAAATGTAGAAAAACAGAATCCTGAAAAGAAAGTTGAGAATCAGGTACCTGAGCAAGTTGAAAGCAAACCTTCAGGTCCTGTGGTATTAGTTAGTCTTCAAGGAAGAACGACACCATTTCCTTTAGTTAAAGTAGAAACAACACTTGGTCGACACGATACAAACGATATTGCTTTACCCGAACAGACAGTTACTGGTAAACATGCTGTCATTCGGATGGAGAGTGGAACCATTACGATTAGTGATTTAGGTAGTACAAATGGAACTTTTGTGAATGGTGAGCGTATCCGTACACACGAAATCAAACCGGGTGATCGTTTCCGATTAGGAAATGTGGAACTAACGCTCAAGTGAAACGCCATTCATGAAAAAAGTTTGTCGAATCGGACGAAATGAATCGAACGATCTAGTCATTCAAGACCGGGCAGCTAATGATTTTCATGCTATCATTGAAGTAAATCCAGAAGGATTAGTTTTCATTCGCGACTTAACTACCCATTACGGCACATTTGTAAACGGACAAAAAATCCAACATTGCCAGCTATTTCCTGGTGATGAAGTTCAAATTGGATTTTCACGAATCGATTGGGTATCACATTCAGGAATTCCAGATCCAATTAATGAATTAGAAATTCGTCCGAGTTTTAGTGTGCCTGTTAAACAAGTTACTCAACAGGTAAGTGATAATATTCAAGAACAATCGGAAGAATGGATTGAAAAAGCATACAGTGGACAT
>JBIKOC010000357.1:0-2965 GCA_044358335.1 Flavobacteriales bacterium
TCCTTGGAGTTATAATCCATGGGGATATTATGGAATGAACAACATGTATGGTTATTCGAACATGATGCTCTATAATTCGATGATGTACAACCCTGTTTATTATAACAGTTACGATAATAACACATTCGTAAATACAACTGTTAATAATAATTATGGACCTAATACTGCTGGATCAAATGGTGGAAGCAGTTTTAAAACTGATCATAGTTTGTCAAGTGTTTTTTCAAAAGAAATTGGACAAAATCTTTCTAGCGATATAAAAAGCCAAGGAGGAAACGTTGTTAAACCATCCGATATTCAAACTAATGTAACAACAAAACCAGGCGTTACTGATGTTAAAGCAAGTTCTAATCCTTCCATTGTTAAACCAACAACCGATAAGCCTCAAATTCAAGTATCAGATGTAAAACCTAATTCGGCTTTAACTCCGGGTAAACAGGGAATTACATCAGAGCCAGTTAAAGGAAATAGTTCTTCAACTGGAATCAAGACTGATGCTTTGTCTTCATCACCAATAAAAAACGATCAACCAATAAAAGCCCAATCACCTCAAATAACAAATTCAGGTGGCAAAGCATCGGTAGGAGAAAGTAATCCAAGCAAACCAACTTTAAGTAGTCCGGTTCAAGCTGGGAAACAGGATTTAATTAACAGTGGAGTAATTCGTCAAGAGCCTAGTTCTTCTCCTGTAAAAGGTTCCAATGCTTCCAATTACAGCAGCGCTCCTGTAAATAGTTCAAAAGACAGAAGTGACAACACTCCATTAAGTAATCGTCCTGCGAATATCAATCCATCCAACTATTCAAGTGCAGGTAGTCCCGCTGTTAAAAATCAGCAACCTGAACCTATTCGCAATCAGCAACAAATGGATGCGATTAGAAATAATCAAGCTCCTGTTAATACTTCCCCTAAATCAGAATCAGGAACTATCCGAAATAATAACGCTCCGATTTCAACTCCTCAGCCGAGTAAAAATGAAATTAGAGGCAATTCTTCTCAACCAGGAAATAGTTCAAATCAGCAAGCGCCTCGAAATAATTATCAGCAATACCAACAAGCACCCCAAGGCCCAAATCGAGATTTGAATCAAGCTCCTGCAAGAGGAAATGTACAACAGAATCAAGAGCCGCAAAAATATCAACAGTATCAAGCGCCTCAAAATCAGCCACGTAATAACAATCAACAATATCAAGCTCCGCAAAATCAGCAACAACCGCGAAATAGCTATCAGCAGTATCAAGCACCTCAAAATCAACAGCAACCACGAAATAGCTATCAACAGTATCAAGCGCCAAGTAATTCTCAACCTAAAAACAGTCAACAGTACGAAACTCCTCAAAGAGAACAACCGAGAACAAATTCGTATCAATCGGCTCCTAAACCTAGTTACCAAGCGCCTTCAACACCTAGTCGTCAATACCAAGCGCCTTCTGCACCAAGTCGCCAGTACCAAGCTCCACAATCGGCTCCAAGAATGGAATCAGCCCCGAGAATGGAATCAACCCCAAGACAATCGGCTCCTTCGGGTGGATTTAGATCAGGTAATTCTGGTTCAAATAATTCAGGAGGTGGAGTTAAACAATCTTCACCACGTAGATAATTCTAGAATATGAGATTAAACTTTGTATTCGCATCTATTTTGGTATCTACTGGACTATGTGCTCAAAATATAGATGATGTAGTGAGATATTCTCAAACAAATACTGGAAGCACTGCCCTTTCAATGGGAATGGGCGGTGCTACTGGCGCAGTTGGAGGAGATTTTTCAAGTGCTTCTTCTAATCCAGCTGGCTTAGGTTTGTTTCGTCAATCTGAATTTGCTGCTTCTCCATCCATTTTTAATTATTCAGGTAAAGCAGATTATTACGGTACTCAAGAATCGGATCGGAAATTCAATTTTAATTTGACTGACTTCCATCTGGTTTTACATACTCCATCGGCCAATAGATTAAAAACAAAAGGTTGGATGGGAACTACATTTGCCATTGGTTATTCTAAGAATAATAATTTATCGGAACAATGGACATACAGAGGTTTCAATCCTTCTAATTCAATTGTTAATGCTTTTGCAGCAACAGCTTCCGGAAAAACTCCAAATGAATTAAGTGCAGCTGATGAATATTTAGCCTATCAATCTTATTTGATAGATGATGTTGTTGATTCTGCTGGAAATACTTCGTATATAAGTTCATTAGGACCAAACCAAGGTGGAATTACCCAACGAGGAACTATTGAAGGCAGAGGTAGAATTGGAGAAACTGACATAGCATTTGCTGGAAATTATAGTAATCGTTTGTATTTAGGTGCCACATTAGCTATTCGTAGAATTGTGTATGAACAAACAAATACCTATACCGAACGTGATGATTTAGATTCTCTTCCCAATTTTAATAGTTTGGTATATACACGAACATTAACCGATAAAGCGATATCGGTTGCACTCCGATTGGGCGCTGTATATCGAATTAATGATTATGTAAGAATTGGAGCTTCAGCATTTGTACCACTCGATTACTCAGTTAATTCTGAATATTCATATGATTTATCTTCAAGTTTGTCATCTGGTGATTTTAATCCTACGCCATTCTCTGGCACGTATAAATATAAAATCAGACAACCTGCTCGATTAACTGGAAGTGCAGCATTTATTCTTGGAAAAAAAGGAATTATTTCGTTTGACTATGAAGCTGTCAATTACTCACAAAGTAAATTAGTCGAAAACTCTGGAACATTTGATAATACAAATGATGCAATTCGAACTAAACTTCAACCAACATCTAATTTAAGAGTTGGTGGTGAAGCGCGTTTTGACGATATGTATCTTCGTGGAGGCTTCCAATTAAATGGCAGCCCTTACTCCTCTTCCAACAATAATCAAAGCATAAAGCTTTACTCTATTGGAGGTGGTTATCGTGATCAGGATTTTTATATGGACGTTGCATATGTTTATAGTAAACAGTCTAAA
>JBIKOC010000358.1:0-2947 GCA_044358335.1 Flavobacteriales bacterium
TTGCATCTAGCGGATTTCCAACTTTCAATTGGTTGACAAGCGCCACAAAAGCATCGCGAAACTGTGGATAAATACTACGCTCAATGAGAATGCGTGATCCACACAAACAAATCTGCCCTTGATTTGAAAATGCAGCACGGACAGCCTCTTTCACGGTTTGTTCAAAGTCGCAATCGGCAAAAATGAGTGTGGCGTTTTTACCACCTAACTCAAGCGATAATTTCTTGAACTGAGGTGCGGCTATTCGAGCAATCTCAGCTCCTGTGCGTGTTCCTCCGGTAAACGAAACAGCTGTCACATCGGGATGTCCAACCAGGGCGGCACCCACTGCTGGACCTAAACCATGTAAAACATTTAACACACCTGCCGGAAAACCTGCTTCAATACAAAGTTTTGAAAATAAAAAAGCCGTCATCGGGGTGACTTCCGAAGGCTTTGCTACAACGGTATTTCCACTTGCTAGAGCAGGTGCAATTTTCCAGGTAAATAAATACAAGGGTAAGTTCCAAGGCGAGATACAAGCTGCAACTCCAAATGGTTGTCGCAAAGTATAGTTGATTGCATCCTGATCCATCGCATGTGCTTCTGTACTCGTGTGCAAAATGGCGGTGGCGAAGAAACGAATGTTGGCGATAGCTCGTGGAATATCCACTTTACGAGCTACATGAAGCGGTTTTCCCGAGTCGGTACTTTCGGCTTGAGCTAAAAGTTCAAGATCACGTTCCATCAATTCGGCTAATTTCAACATCAAGTTCGAACGATCTGCAGCTTTAAAACCCGACCAAATGGGGAAAGCATTACGAGCAGCTTGAACAGCGCGTTCCACATCCTCCGAATCGGAAGCTGGCAATACACTGTAAACCTGAGCTGTTGCTGGATTCACATTGTCGAGCCAGTTATTTTGAATGGGTTCGGTTAAAACTCCGTTGCTGTAATTGAGAATACGAATCATGAATACCGGAAATCGTTGGAGGGATAAAAGTACAAAACTAGCTAGATGCAGTAGAACTCATTCTGATTGAAAGGTACGGCTCTTCCATTCAGATGGCCAGAAGAGTGAAGTTATCGGCATGAGAACTAATAATACTGGGTAGAGTAATCGAAATAATGGCCAGAAATACCAGTTATAAGGCTTTCCAGCACTTCTACTTACTTCATAAATTAAATACATCTCTGGCAGAAGCATAAATCCATAAGCTGGACCGATATACCATAATCCAACCGGAAAAAGCATCACCCAACATAATAACATCAAACCATGAATGCGCTGAAAATTCGTACTTAAATGACTCGATTTAGAGGCCCAACGACGACGTTGAACAAACCACATCTGCCATGAAATAGCTGCTTGAGTATACACGCTTAATGACTCATCAGTTATGGCTTTTATGCTTTTTGGATTGGATTGATGGATTGCTTTCATCAATAAAACATCATCACCAGAAGCCAAATTTGCGTGAGTAGAATAGCCACCTACCGTTTCCCATGCCGATTTTCGAATAAGCAGATTTGCGCCACTACATAACATGGGTTGATTATGCCCGGCAGAAGCGTTGGTAATTGTCAATAAACAGGCACTTTCAGCTTGATCGAATTGAGCTAAAAATCCAGCCCCCGAACTCATCACCGGACCAATAAGCAGATTGGATTCGGGATGAATTTTAGTCCGCCAAGCATTCAACCATTCTTCACCAAACCAGCAATCGGCGTCGGTAGTGAGAACCCATTCATTTTTACTGAGTTCAAAACCACAGTTGAGTGCAGCCTTTTTTCCGATTATATGGGCAGGAATGCGGATGAGCTTAATTTCATTACGTATTGGAATATCAGCAGGAATTCCTGAGTCGGTTGATCCATCATCAAGTAATATGATTTCGTCCCCAATTTGGAGATTCAGTTTAGCCAATGAATTCAAAAGAGGCTTTATCCGTTGGGCTTCGTTTCGGAAAGGAATTAATACCGTAATAGCTTGTGGATTCGGGTTGACTTCAGGGCGAGCTATTCCGGCTTTTTTCAAACCATTTAACAACCATATTAGGAGGTAAAATGGAATAACGAGAAACAAGATCAAACCAGGCTCAGCAATCATCTCCCTAAAAATAGTTTTTTTCCTTCGTACCTTGCCGCTGCATGATAAAAGACAAGGTCATTTTAGGCATCGATCCGGGTACCAATGTGATGGGATATGGAGTCATTCATATTCAGGGGAAGCAGGTAAAACTACTTCATTTGGGAACACTGCATATGGAAAAACTCAGTGATCACGGAACGAAGTTGAAGATGATCTTTGATTGTGTATTGAATCTAATCGACACATATAAGCCAGATGAGGTAGCTGCAGAAGCACCCTTTTTCGGGAAGAATGTGCAGTCGATGTTGAAGTTGGGGCGGGCACAAGGTGTTGCATTAGCTGCTGCGCTCTATCGGAACTTGCCTATTTTTGAGTACTCACCAAGAAAAATAAAGCAAAGCATCACCGGGAAAGGAGCAGCTTCGAAGGAGCAAGTTTCGGCTATGCTTCAGAACATCCTCAAGATAGCCGTTGCGGATATGCCCAAGTATTTAGATGCAACAGATGGTTTAGCTGCGGCGATGTGTCATTATTTCCAACATGGACCGATAGGAACTGGACCTGAAAACACGTTTACTAAAGCTGCTCCTAAGCAGAAAGGAGCAACTAAAACGGTATCGGGATGGAAAGCGTTTGTAACAGCTAATCCAGAAAGAATTAAAGGCTAATCAAAATGCAGCACGAATTAATTCCTGCATGGAGGAAAGCTGTTCGGGAGCAAGTTTCAATTTGGGTTTAGAAAAATTGATGTCACCCACATCTTGAATGGGAACAAGATGGATGTGTGCATGAGGCACTTCGAGTCCAATAACAGCTACTCCCACTTTTTTACACGGCACCGACTTCTCAATGGCTTTTGCCACTTGCTGCGCGAAA
>JBIKOC010000359.1:0-2944 GCA_044358335.1 Flavobacteriales bacterium
GGCAATTGAAACAACTCTTAATTTTCTTTTTTTGTACTTTAATGGGTAATCACTTGGTTCGATATTTACACCAAGATGATGAACTTTAATATTATCGTGGTTAATGTTTGGAGTTTTCTCGATTAAATGGTCTCTTCCAGCTTGAGAAACAGGGCAAACAGAATCTATAACTTTGAAAATTTCCGCTCTAAGCGGGAGATAATTCTCTTTATTTCTGTAAAAAAAGCAATCCCATCCATGTAATCTTGAACAAACATTGAATTGAGGATTTTCTTTCTTAATAATCATTAAGCCAAAAACGGCATCTGTAAACCAATAACTGTATAGGGTTGTGTTAATTGCTTTATGACCATTTGCAGAAATCACCTTCCTTAATTGTTCAGCAAATGAAATTCCTGAAGAAATAAATGAAGTAATTAATTTTACGTGACTAAAATTAAGTTTTAATTTATAAGGTCCTTTTATTGATTTTATCTCAGAATGAACAATAGGTTTTAACCAATATAGAAGCGCTTTTATGAAATTAATTATGCTTCTTTTCTTTTCAAGCATAACAAGTGAAGCATTATTCGGAATCCAATAACGAATTCTAGAATCATCAATATTATTGCTTTCGGGAATAACTATGTATATATGCTTAAATTTAGCATGTATTTCACGAAGCTCATTTTCAAGGAATGCTTCCCCATAACCATAAGGATAGGAAGAAACTATAATATATAAAATTTCGCGACTCATTTTTGTTGGTCACAAAACTAATGATTTGCTTCTAATTGGACTTATTCACTGATATGCTAATTAAATCTAGAGTTTGTTGTTTTTATAGAGTTGAATTAAATTACTTGTATACTTATCTAAATCAAATGTTTTGGAGAAGTCTTGAGCCTTTTCTCCCATTACTTTAAGTTTTCCCTTGTCAAATATAAACTCTTCAACATATTTGGCAAACGATTCATAAGAGGTAGATACCGGTAGGAAATATCCGGTTTCTCCATGAGCAATAAGACCTCTATTTCCCCGGCCATCTAAAGAGATTATTGGCATACCACTCGCCATTGCTTCAATTAATACCAATCCAAATGGCTCATAGTTAGCAGGGTGAATATATAAATCCGATTCGGCCATCCAACGAGGCACATCAGGTACTGCTCCCCGAAAAATCAAACAATCAGAACAATTGGCTTCAGCTGTTAGATGTATAAGTTGTTCTTTTAAAGGGCCTTCACCTAATACATTGATTTCGAAGAAATGGCCCTTAGCTTTTAAGATTTTTGCCAATCCAATAAGAAACTTGTGATTTTTCTTTTCAACTAGGCTTCCTACACTCAACATTTTGAATGTATTTTTTTTGACAGCATAATCACGTTTTATCTGAAAACGTTTACAGTCAATGGCATTTGGTAGAAGTGTAATACGATTTCCTAAGGAGGAACAATTTCCTTTCAGATAGGTTTCTACATCTTTAGAAATGGCAATATAATGTGTTTTGCTTTTTGCATATTGTTTCATTAACCAACGTCTCTCCCACCAATTAGAAAGTAATGTTTTATTAAATAATGTTTTTAAGCCAAATCTTTTCAATTGAGGCATATTATCATGACCATGTGAAAAGTAATTAACACCTTCACAAATTGTACTTTGCACCAAGAGTTCCGACATATAAAGATGGGCATGTATTACATCCGGTTTGAATTGTTTTACAAATTCAACATAATTGGAATTGTCTATTTGAGGCTCACGTAAAAACTTGAAACGGACAGATCCTCCCAAAACTTGAATTGGTACATCTTTCATTAACAATTCTTTATCTGGGAAATTAGGCCATGTTGAATGGTGTGGCAAAATGCAATATATAACCACTTCATGACCAAATTCAACAAGTTTCCTCGCAACAGAGGCCAAAAGCACTTCTGCGCCACCGCATCCCATCGTTGGAATCACATAAAGAATCTTCATAGATTATAATCCACAATCTAAAATGGATTGACGCAAAGTTAAAGGATTGCTTAACAAACTTAATTTCTCCTATAGAAATAATGAAATCTAGAAATTTACACGTGTTTGGGACTCATTTAATCAAAAAATAGGAATGCTGATCGATTGATATTTATAGGAGTGACATTAGTTGATTTGCACATGTATCGCAAGTGTAAACTCCTGATCTATCATGTATTCTAACATCAGCGATGTCTTCAGAAAATTTATATGAAACAGCTGTTTGATATAAGAACCCTAAATTTTCAGCCGAATCAATAGTCTCTCTAGTATAAGAACCATCTGGATATCCAATTGAAACAATCTTCTGTTGAATTACATTTTCTAAATAATTCTTTGAATCGGATATTTCTTTATATGCTTTATCTTGAGAGATTGTTCCTAAATTATTATGCAAATACCCATGTGATCCAATCTCAAGATACTTAGATTCACTACACGATAAGATTTCCTTATCGGACATTAATTTCCAGTAATGATCATATCTAATGTCCGTTTTGAAATCATAGAGTGATTTAAATGAATTCATCATTTTGTTTTTGTAATCGGTACTAGCATTTTCGTCTTTAATAATCGAATACAGGCTCTTACCAGAATCAAGACTCAAATATTTGCCATTGTTTTGTCTGAATTTTTCACCTTCAATCGTTATGTCTTGAATAGTCAGAGTTGCTGCAATATTTAGAAAGTCAGCCCATAATATATCGGATTCTACTTCATTTAATCCAGTAATATAAAATGTGCCATTTACCTTCACTTCTTCTAGGATAGGCTTAGCAAAAAGGAAATTATTTCGATAGCCATCATCGAATGTTAGAACAATATTGGGTTTTCCTTTGATAAAACGCTCCTCAAAAAAATCCTTTAATGAAATAATGTGGCAGTACTTTTTTAAAAACAGAATCTGTCGGTAGAAATCACTCTTTGAGGTATGTCTGGTATTATAGCG
>JBIKOC010000360.1:0-2940 GCA_044358335.1 Flavobacteriales bacterium
TATCAGCGGTATAGAATATGGATTTCTTTGTGCAGTTTGGCTTAACAATCGACAAAGATGGAAAGCAGTTTGATCGTTTCCGGAATCGAATGATTTTTCCCATTCATAACCTGAGTGGAAAGGTGATTGGTTTTGGCGGTCGAATCTTAGTAAACGATAAAAAGCAAGCTAAATACCTTAACTCACCAGAGTCGGAAGTCTATCACAAAAGTGCCGTCCTTTATGGTATTCACTTGGCGCGAAAAGCTATCATGACTCAGGATGAAGCTTTGTTAGTGGAAGGATATACCGATGTAATTTCTATGCATCAGGCGGGAATCGAAAATGTGGTTTCCTCTTCGGGCACATCGCTAACTGCCGATCAAGTTAAAATCATCCAGCGCTATACCAAGAATGTAACAATTCTGTACGATGGTGACCCCGCTGGTATTAAGGCTTCATTCCGAGGATTGGATATGATTCTCGAACAAGGCATGAATGTAAAAGTGGTGATGTTCCCTGATGGAGAAGATCCCGATTCTTTTGCACGAAGCAACTCGCCAGTATTTGTAAAGGAATACATCCGCCAGGAAGCTAAAGACTTTATCGAATTTAAAACATCCATTCTACAAGCAGATACGCAGGGCGATCCTATTCGAACTGCCGAAATGATTCGAGAAATCATTCATTCTTTGTCCTTAATTCCTGATCCATTATTGCGCTCGCTTTATGTACGAAAATGCGCAGTGAGGCTGGATATGGAAGAGCAAACACTCATTTTGGAATTAAACAACCAAGTGAGAAATGCACGTAAAAAACTGGAAAAAGACCGTGACCGAGAACGCGGTACAGAGCAAGTATCAGAAGCACCACCCGAAAACTTTTGGGCCGATACGGAGGATGAATCTACTCCGAATCATACAGAAGAACTAACCAATCTGGCCGGTGCATCCCAAGAAGCTGATATTGTTCGAATCCTAATTCGCTTCGCTAATCATATTTTGCTTTTTCATTCTACCAACGAAAAGGGAGAAGCACAGGACATACAATTACGTGTGGGAGATTTTATTTTGCAGGAATTATTGGGCGATGAACTTGTTCCTTTGAATCCTTTGCACAATGATATCTTTCAACTTTTTACAGAGTCGGGCGAAAATGATTATCCATCCGAAAGCTTCTTTTTACATCACGAAAACCACGAAATCTCTAGCAAGGCAATTCATCTCACAAGTAATCCACATACACTTAGTGATCATTGGAAAGAAAAACATCAGATTTACATTACCGATGAGGAAATGCTGATGCGAAAAATGGTATTAAGTGCCGTATACTCATACAAACTTCGCCGCGTTCAGGGTATGCAGCATGAAGTTGATAAACAAATCAAACTATCGAAAGATGAAAACGAACAAATGGAGCTTTTGCAACACTCCATGGGTCTTCAACAAGCCAAACTAGAATTGGCCAAGCAGCTTTCGTATGTTATTCTTTAATTCCTGCTTCTTCTTTAGTATATTTCACAATGGCTTTTTCTGAAGAAAATAAAACCGTCAAGCCGCAGTTTCTAACCATTCAGAAACTCATTAAATTACTGGATGGTTTTCATAATGAAGAACTATGTAATTACTTAAGCGAAATCAAAGCTATCATCCCACTTAAGCTAGTTGAATCAATCGACAGCTCCCTAAATGAGATCATTAGCTCCGATGAGCTATGTAAAAAAGTCTATGGCAACAACGATGTTCAAACACGTAAGAGTTTCAATCAACTAGCTTCACATACTTTCCGACTTGCTTCGTATTTGAGTCGAAATTATCCGAACTACTTGCTTCATAATGTAAGTCGAATTGAACGACTTATCAATGATGGCAAACTGAATGAAGCAAATATTCTTGCCGATATTCTCCTCGATGTTGCTGAACGGATTTACGATTATACCACACAAATTCAAACCCTGAAATTTCAAGCTCAACAAGCACAAATGTATAAGTCGCATTCCGAAACGGTTCGGATTTATACACGCATTCAAGAGATTCAATCCTACGAGCAAATTATCAATGAACTCTATCTGTATGTCCGTAAAAACTTCAACATCAGCGTTAAAGACGACTCGGTATTACAATCAATCGACAAACATTTCGAGTACTTAAAATCTTTTCATACGCACACCGAACCGGCAATTCGAATCCTTAGTAAGTATTCTCGTTTCTTCTTGTTGTATTACTATCGTCCAACCGAATACCTCACCGAACGAACACAACGTGAAATTTCGGATTTCGATGATGAACTCAACAAAAACCAAACGGTTGTAATGCCTTTCTTGGAAGACATTTACAGTAAATTCTTATTTTACAAACTCAACCTAAGTACCACCGATTTAAGCAGTAAAGAAGGGAAAGCAGAGTACCAAAAAATGCTGCTTCACAACAAGTACCTAAAATTCTGGGAGAACTATGTAAACATCCCCGAATTGTACGCCATTACGATTAAATCGACCTATTATTTATCACGCTATCACAGCATAAATCATCGAGTTGATTTTAGAAATGTGATTCCAGCCGAAGATCGACAAGACATTACTCGATTGGCCCCGCGTTGCGAAGAACTAATCAAAAAAGATATTTGGGAACCGGATCATGTAAACGACTTGATTCACTTTCGTTTAACCTGGTCAGCATTATTATTATTGGGTGATCATTCGGATATCGAACGAGGAGTTGATAACCTCGAAAAGCTGATGACTACTTATCAGCAAATTACTTTCTCCGAATCAATGGACAGTATTTTCATCTGCCTTATGCTTGGGTATTTTGCGTTGGATGATTTTAAAATGTGTGTTGAATCGTATAAACGCTACATCAAACTTTCAAAAGGACGTGTAGTAAACTCCGAAAACGACCTCGAAATTCATACGTATTACTATGTTTCTCAATGGCTAAGTAGTCAACGAAAACAATACTT
>JBIKOC010000361.1:0-2931 GCA_044358335.1 Flavobacteriales bacterium
TGATCTTGATTTAACTAAACAGCTATTAGAAAAAACCTCAAACGCTTATAGAACAGAAATCAACGATATTTTATTAACCGCCTTAAGCTATACATTATCAAATCATTTAAGCACACCTCATTTTTGGATTTGTTTGGAAGGCCACGGGCGCGAAGTGATTGATGATAAAACCGATGTTTCTCGCACCGTAGGTTGGTTTACTATCCAGTATCCAGTTTGTTTGAGAGTTCAGAAAACGATTGGCGAAAGTATTCAGTACATCAAAGAAACGTTGCGCGCTATCCCTCGTAAGGGGATAGGATTTAGTTGTTTATATCCTGACGCGGCTTTACCGGATGTAACGTTTAACTATTTAGGACAATTTGATCGTGCCACATCAGATTGGCAAGTAGTAAGAGAACCATCAGGTCTAAGTGTGGCCGTTGAAAACAGCAAGCCTTGTTATCTGACAATGAATGGAGCGGTCATAGGGGGTAAATTGCATTTTCAACTCGATAGTTTTACGTCAAAAGAAGCGGTAGAAGCATAGGCGAATCATTCAAAGAATATTTGACAGCGATTGTCTCTCATTGCGTCTCGCAAGATAAAATTTACTATTCAGATAAAAGCATTAATCATATAAAAAATTTAACGTTATTTCTCATTCATGATATTTTCGGTTACTCTTCAAATTTATTTCAAAATCTTGTTCCTTATTTAACGGAAAAAAATATCTACTGCATCGACCATCCATATTTCAATGATAGTAGTTTTCTATTTTCAAGCTTCCAAGGAATGATCAGTTATTATTTGAATGAAATAAAAAAACAACAACCTTACGGTCCTTATTTTCTCGGAGGATGGTCATTCGGCGGCATGATTGCCTTCGAGCTAGCAAAACAATTATCCGAGGCTGGCGATCAAATTGCGCTTGTTATTATGTTTGATAGTTTCATCAACGATAGTTCCACTGAAGAACGAAGAGATTATTTTTTGAGAAACTTACAAAAAAGAGCTGAGCAGCATCATGCCGAAATGGAAGAATATCTTTGGAAACCTTATGAAAATAATGTTGAAATTCTGAGAGAGTTTAAAGTGAGTAGTTATAGCGCAAGCAAGGTTGTATTAATCACATCTGAGTCAACAGAGAAAGCAATAATGCTTAAAAATTCATTTTGGGACAGAGATGTGACCCGTTTTCAGACTGTCAATGCAGCAATCAGCCATGAGAGTTTTTTTGATAAAAGTCATGCTAGAGATAGCGCATTAATTGTAAATAGCATTTTTAGAAGCTATAAAGAAAATCAAGCAGCTTTTATTCTACAGGCTTTTTTTAAAAAAAAGCTAGTAAATAATTAAATATCACTAATCATTGAGTTAACACAGTATTTGTTGCACTTCATTCGAGACCCCGGGCGCCCTCTATAACAACCTGTAATAAAAGTTACAGGTTATTTAAAGCTGCTCCCGGGGTCTCGAATGAAGTGCAACAAATACTGTGTTAACTAACTGATTGTTCGTGCTCAGTTTGTTGAAACTGTGAATAACTTTGCTAGTTCGTGGTTAGATTATTCCTAATTATAGTCAAACATTCAAGCCCATGTTCTTCAAACTCATTTTCGTAAGCGTCGGTTTTTTCACCGAGAAATATTACTCTTTCCATCGGCTCCATTGATTGAAATTTTTCTTCGCCAATTTCTCGCAAGGCATCTCGTGTCGCTAAGCGATCCGCTAACTCTTCCCAGAAAGTTTGAGCATTGTAAGGCTCAATAAATTTTTCTTGTAAAAACGCTTCATATTCTGGAGTTTCATAATACTCGTCACGCGACTTATCATGCTCAATAATATCTTCACATTGCATTTCTTCAGAAAATGATAAGATTTTTTTCATGACAGCTTCATGTGCAGAAGAAAATTCTTCAGGTTTAACTGAGTGGGAATGGAGTATCCAATCAGCTACCTGTAGCAGATCTACCAATGCTCTATATTCTTTTTTCGTCAGATGTAATTTCACCACTTAACTCTCTTGCGCAGTACGCATTAAACACTTCTTGAGGCGTTTGATAACCCAAACATTTCATGGGTCTGCCATTAATTTCCTTAAGTCGCCGATTGATCTCTCTCTGAGGGCAAGCGCTCAAATCATAATCTCTCGGAAACTCGCATCTTATCACTCCATTTCCATTCTCAACAGCCCCTTTTTGATAGGGACATCCTGGGTCACAGAAATAGATCTCACTTTCAAGGCAATCTCGAATCCAGGGGTATTTATGAAACTCAGAGCCCTGGTCAAAGGTCATGGATTTAATGTATTTTTTTAAATTTTTAACGGTAGAAATGAGATTTAAAGCGGTGCCTTGTGCCGTTTTATTCGCATTCTTAATGGCAATAATAAAACGTGTTTTACGCTCCCGCAGCGTAATCAAGTTGGCGTGTATACCGCGTTGAAAAATCATTAAGTCACATTCCCAGTGACCAAAGGTTTGACGCTCATTAATCTCTTTTGGGCGATGATGAATGGATAATGCTTTGGGGAATTTCGGATTTCTCTTGTGCAATTTTAAACGATGAAAATGACGCCGCCTTAGCTTTTTACTAAAGCAATTTCGTCGCACGTCATCGCTATAAATATAGCGGTAGATAGTTTCATGAGAAATAACGCATTTGCCCTCATGCTCGCGTTTTAAATGGCCTTCTATCTGCCAAGGTGACCAACCTAAACGTAATTTCTCGTGCACATAATGACGAAGTTCTTTCTCTTGAAGTAATCGTAACTTCTTTTTACGGCGCTTTATGTAGCGCTGATGGGCAAAACTGCCGATGTAGTAAATACGCTTATCAAGTATGCGCGATAAGCGGTTACGCTTTATCTCTCGATAGATTGTCGACCGATCTACCCCTAATAGTTCCGCTATTTTCGTTTTAGAATAGCGTTTGTCTAACATCGATCCT
>JBIKOC010000362.1:0-2928 GCA_044358335.1 Flavobacteriales bacterium
GGGTAAAATGTAATCTCCGTGCGCTTTTAGAATCGCTGGAAAGATGATACAATGAAAAACGATGTTGTCTTTCCCGATAAAGTGCACCAATTGAGAATGTTCATCTTGCCAATAAGGCTTCCAGTCTTTCCCCGTTTTTTCGGACCATTCGCGTGTAGCTGAAATGTAACCAATTGGTGCATCAAACCACACATACAACACTTTTCCTTCTTCGCCTTCGAGCGGTACTTTTACACCCCAATCCAAGTCACGAGTAATCGCACGCGGTTGCAAACCTTGATCGAGCCACGATTTACATTGTCCGTAAACATTCGATTTCCACTTGTCTTTTTGGGTGAGCATCCAGTCGTTAATCCAGTCGTCTTGGTATTTATCCAAAGGTAAAAACCAATGTTTGGTGGATTTTTTCACGGGTACATTTCCGCTCAGCTTTGAACGTGGATTAATCAAATCGGAAGGACTTAGCGACTTACCACATTTCTCGCACTGATCTCCATATGCATTTTCGTTTGCACAATTGGGGCAGGTTCCAATGATGTAGCGATCGGCTAAGAATGTTTGTTCTTGCTCATCGAAAAATTGCTCGGTTACTTGTTCGGTAAATTCTCCTTTATGGTATAGGTTGAGGAAAAACTCTTGAGCTGTTTCGTGATGAATAGGTGCTGATGTACGCGAGTAGATATCGAATGAAATACCCAAATCGGCAAATGCATCACCCATTAGTTTATGGTATTTATCTACCACATCTTGAGGTGTAATTCCTAGATCGCGCGCTTTTAATGTGATTGGAACACCATGCTCATCGCTCCCACAAATAAAAAGGACATCCTTTCCCATCAAACGTAAAAAACGAACGTAGGTATCGGCAGGAATATAACAGCCGGCAAGGTGACCAATGTGAACCGGACCGTTGGCATACGGAAGCGCGGCAGTTACAGTGTAGCGTTTAGGAGCGTTCAAGTGCAAAGGAATTTGAGGCTGCAAAGATAGCTGGATTGCGAAGAGAATTCAATTGAACCTTTTTGTTTGAAACGCAACATCCAACTTAAAACTTGCTCCATTTCACAATTCCGAGTATTTTCGACACATGTCATCGAAACACGCATTACGAAAAGATCCCATTTGTCAGAACTGCGGCGAAACTGTAACCCATCGATTTTGCAGCTATTGCGGACAAGAGAACACCGAGAGTCGACAAACATTTCGGCATTTGTTGATGCATTTTTTTGAGGACATAACGCATTACGAAGGGAAGTTTTGGAAGACGATGAAGTATTTATTTTTTCGTCCGGCTTATTTAACACGTGAATTTTTATCGGGTCGAAGAGTTAGTTATGTGCCGCCTGTTCGCTTATACATTTTTATCAGTTTTATCACCTTTTTCTTGCCTTATGTTTTACCCAATTATGAGGGAATTAAGCATGAAATTGAAAAAAAACAAGTTTCATTTTTAGAAGACACGACTATTTATAACTCGTTTTCTTTTCATAATAATGAAGAAGGAATGGGTTTGATTATTCCGAATAATTTCAAATCACAGGAGCAATTAGATTCCTTAATGAAACATGATCCTTATTTCGTTATCGACGATGAATATGATTATTGGATGAATCAGCGCTTTTTGAGGATGCAGAAATACTCCCCACTTGAATTGGGGGAAAAATTTTCAGATGCGTTTACCCAGAATTTCCCCAAGGCTCTGTTTGCTTATATGCCTTTGTTTGCGCTTGTATTGACACTATTTCATCGCAAAAAAGGATGGATGTATTTTGATCATGCCATTTTCACCTTACATTATTTTTCGTTTTTGCTTTTGTATGTAGCATTAACGAGAATTTTCGATTTGTCGGAATTCCTAGTTGGAGCTGATATTTTCGAAAAGCTGAATGTATTCGTTTACGGTTCGTATTTAGTTTCTTTCCCATTGTATTTCTTACTTGCTCATAAAAAAATGTATTCCGAATCGTGGGTTAAATCCATATTTAAATCATTTGGGATTTACCTAATCAACATACTTCTTTTCGCATTGGTTTTAGCTGTGTTGATGTTTTGGGCAGTAATTAGTATTCATTAGACAAGCTCATTTGTCGGCATTCGCTCCCTGAGCCTGCAGAAGGGAGAACATTAGCATGCCAATAGTATATACTTTTTATGCATACCTTTGAGTGAAATAAGATATCGATGAAAACTCTTTCGCTTAAGTTGGATGATAAGATCTTTGATGAAGCAGAAGAATTAACTTCACAAATGAAACTTGCTAGAAATCGCTATATAAATGAGGCGGTTAACATTTATAATCAATACAATAAACGAAAGCTTTTAAAAGCTCAATTAAAGAAAGAGTCTTTGTTGACAAGCAAAGATTCTATGGAAATATTAAATGAATTAGAAAAACTATTAGGTGATGATCAAGCAATTTGATATTTGGCTTGCTGATTTAAATCCAAGTCGTGGAACAGAACCCGGAAAAACCCGACCAGTAGTAATTGTTCAAACAGATCTTCTAAACGACACACATTTATCCACTTTAATTTGCCCGATTACCACGAATGTAAGACCTGAGATTGAACTTTTACGCATACATTTAAATAAAAGACAACTAGATAAACCGAGTGATGTTTTAGTTGATCAAATTAGAGCTGTCGACAATAAACGACTTATTAAAAAGCTTGGTGAACTGAGCAAAGAACAGAAGAACTCATTAAAAAAGAATTTACGAATTGTGCTTGACATTTAGTTCAGCTGCCGTCCTTCGCTCCCTGAGCCTGTCGAAGGAAGCACATTTCCTAATCAGCCTTTAGACTTGCACATCAGCACATTTTCTAATCAGCACATCAGCACATTTATTATCTTCGTGTAGTTCCGGTTCCGGTGTTCACATTTAACACAAGAACCACATGGCAGCACACAACGATTTAGGAAAATTAG
>JBIKOC010000440.1:0-2919 GCA_044358335.1 Flavobacteriales bacterium
TACAAATCCGAAGCTGTTGCTTGGTATTCGGGCACTACTGATATTTCGTTTGGATACGATAGTTTGCCTTTCATCACCATTCCAGTTACCAATATCCGAGGTATAACGCGTAATGATAGCACCACGATTTTCAATACATCAGGAATCTTTTATCCAACCGAATATCGCTTTCTCGGTAAAGGTGGAAAATTACTTTGGGAACGTGCCGGTTTAAAGGAAAACGAAGCTTTTGCACAACTTTCTAAATACGAGCTCATCGTTAAAACCACCAAATTTTCGGGCGATAGCGCTACGTTTACTTTTCCTAAATACTTCAAAGCACCCATCCTCGGACAAGTAAGTGATAAACTAACCGATAACCCCGGAAAACGCGAGGCTACCTATCCCCGATTTAGTTCCTATAATACCGAGTTCGAAATCCCCGGAATATTCAAAAACATCGACTACAAAGGTGGTTTGACTGTTCAAGGAGCGCAGTTACTCGGCTCAGGAAATCAGGAAAATCCTGCGACTTTCTATTTCAAACGAGAAGGTAAACCCTTCATTCAAGTTCAATCCGCAGCCTTTTTGATCGAAAATAATAGCCTCAATTCTTCTCAAGCTTCCGTAAACATCAAAATTGATGAAGATTCCATTGTCCATCCCGGATTGGTTTTCCGGTATCTCGACGATAAACGTCAATTCTATTTGTTACGAAACAACGAAGGAACATCTAAAACGCCTTATGCGAATAGCTACCATCAGCTCGATATGGATTTCGAAGTGATGGAATGGAAGGTCGATGATCCAACTCTGTATTTCAAAGCAATTCCGGGTGCGGTAGAAAGTAAAGGCTTATTCGAATCGTCTGATTATTTCCGGGAAGAACGTTTCATCGAAATTAAAGGGATGGATGAAGAAAGTCCTTTAGTGGTGCTTCGTAAATTATCGGATGCCAATGGCGGTCGAGAAGAATTTCATTCCGACGAAGTAGCACGCTTCTACCGCATCGAGCCCACTCAAATTCGACACATCCTACGTCGTTTATCAGTAAAAGGATTTGTGATCTACAACGAGGAAACCCAAATGGTGACCTTCAAACCACGTTTACGTAAATACTTGTTGGCTCTTAACGGACGAGCCGATTACGATGTGATTCAGTTCTTTTCGAATGTAGGCGGAAGCGATAATAATGCAGAACTCAGCTTGCTCAATTGGGATCTTCGAATGAACGGTGTGGAACGCATTTTCTTGAGTGACTCGCAGAACGTGGTTATCTATCCGAAGAATCAGGAATTGATGGTGCATAAAAACCGGAATTTCGATTTTGCCGGACGAATCATGGCGGGACGATTCGAGTTCTTTGGAAAGAAATTCGATTTCGAATACGATAAATTCAAACTCAACCTAAACAATGTCGATTCCCTGCGTTTACGAGTCGAAGGTGGCGAATTGGATGAATACGGAAGAAAGCCGCTCATCAAGGTAAAAACTGTAATTGAGAATATTATTGGTGACTTGCTCATCGACCATCCATACAATAAAAGTGGGGTGAAGGCATTGGCTCAGTATCCAATCTTTAATTCGGTCAAGAACTCCTACGCCTTCTATCAAAAAGGCTCAATTCTGAATAATGTCTATAACCGAAGCAATTTCTATTTCCAGCTTGATCCCTACACGGTAGATAGTCTGGATAACTTCTCCAACGACGGGTTGATTTTCAAAGGTAATTTCGTGTCAGCTGGAATCTTTCCGGATTTACGAGAAGAACTGCGACTTCAGGAAGATTATTCACTTGGCTTCAAACGAACTTCCGAAGAAGAAGGTTTGCCAATCTATCAAAACAAAGGTGTCTTTATCAATAAGATACAAATGAGTCACAAAGGACTTCGGGGTGATGGTGAAATTAAATACCTCACCACCTCGGCAAAGTCGAACGATTTTGTGTTCTTCCCCGACTCGGTTAATGCCTTCTGTCGGAGTTTAACGGTTAAGGCAGCACAGCAAGGCAATGTCGAGTTCCCGGATGTGGAAGCGGCTGATGTGAAATTGCATTGGGAACCTTATCAACCCAACAAATTTGAGGTGGCACAAACATCTCAGGCTATCATGATGTATTCGGGCGAATCGAAACTGAATGGTAAGATCGCCATTGGTGAAGCCGGTATGACAGGTGCGGGAACACTCGAATTCGCAAGTGCGGAAGTGGCATCCAAGAAATTCCGATTCCGAAAAGAAGATTTCAAATCCGATACGGCATCCTTTGCCTTCACAGCACGTGATGAGGTGAAAAATGACGGTACGAAAGAGGTTGCTATCAAAACCGATAATGTAAAAGCCGACGTAAGTTTCAAAAATCGTCAAGGACAGTTTAAGTCGAACTCAGCCGAATCGTATATCGAATTCCCGGTAAACAAGTACATCGCTTACATGGATGAGCTTCGCTGGTATATGGATAAAGATGAAGTAGATATGAACTCGTCGATGAATGAAATCGACTTGATAGGTTCGAGGTTCGTGTCGACGAGGCCCGACCAGGATTCCATCACCTTCGTGGCACCTAAGGCGAAATATGCCATGGCCGATCGGACCATTCGTACCGATGGGGTAAAATTGATACGCGTGGCGGATGCAACTATTTATCCGGCAGATGAGAAAATCAACATAGAACGAAATGCGGTGATGACCACATTAACGAAATCGCGCTTGAATGCCAACAACGACTTGAAGTACCACGATATTTATGATGCAAACATCGACATCTTGGCAAAGCGTAAATACACGGCAAGTGGTAGCTACGATTTTGAGGATGAATTGGGTAAAGTACAAACGATTAAGTTCACCAAAATCACCCAAGATACTCTAGGAAATACAATAGGTTCGGGTGAAATTGAAGAGACGCAGAATTTCGCCTTGAGTCCGAATTTCGATTATAAGGGT
>JBIKOC010000363.1:0-2912 GCA_044358335.1 Flavobacteriales bacterium
CATTTCTGGTGCAGGTGCATTTAGTTCAACATTTCCTGTTTTAAATGCAAGCCAAAGTCGTGTTCACGAAATCGGTGATATGGGATTTGAAGCAACATTTATTAGTGGTTCCCAAATAGATATTGGCGGACTTGGTCCGGTTTATAACAACGTTTCTTGTGGTAGTTGCCACATTGCTGATGGTCGTGGAAAAGCTCCTGAAACTGGCGAATCTCTATCGTCTTTGCTTATTCGAATAAGCATACCAGGAACTAACGAACACGGAGGTCCACTTGGTGTTCCAGGTTATGGTGGACAATTTCAAACTCGTTCAATTTTTGGAGTTGCCAAAGAGGGAGATGTGAACTATTCCTACGAATATTTACCTGGTTCTTTTGCTGATGGCGAAACCTTCGAATTACGTCAACCCAATATAGAACTGAGTAATACATACTCCTCTATACCTTCAGATGTGATGCTTTCTCCCAGACTTGCTTCTCCAGTATTCGGACTTGGTTTGTTAGAAGCTATACCAGAAAGTAGCATTTTAGCTCGCGAAGATGCGCTTGATGCCAACAACGATGGCATTTCAGGAAAAGCAAACCGAGTTTGGGAAGTGCAAAAAAATCGATTCTCATTAGGACGATTTGGTTGGAAAGCTGGACAACCGAGTATAATCCAACAAAGTGCTGGTGCTTATGTGGAAGATATGGGCATAACAAATACTATTTTCACCTTGGAAAGTGTTTATGGACAACCGCAACAAAGTGCCGCAAATACTCATGTTGAACTAAGTGATAGTACTTTACATGCTGTGTCATTTTATGTTCAAACAATAGCAGTACCTGCCCGTCGCGATGTAGAGAAACCGCAAGTAAAGCTTGGGAAAACGCTATTTACTCAAATTGGGTGTGCCAATTGCCACACACCTCAACAAAGAACTGGTGTTGACGTGGTTTTCAGAGCTGTTTCTAATCAAGTTATTTTCCCATATACCGATTTACTGCTTCACGATATGGGTGAAGAACTCGCCGATAACCGTCCCGAATTTGATGCAGATGGAAAAGAATGGCGAACTTCTCCACTTTGGGGAATCGGTCTCACTGGAGTGGTAAATGGTCATACAAATTTCCTACACGACGGTCGCGCGAGAAACTTTACCGAAGCAATACTTTGGCACGGCGGAGAAGGCAATAACTCACGTCAAGCTTTTAAAAATCTTTCGTCAACGAACCGACAAGCTTTGCTGGCTTTTCTTAAGTCACTTTAACCCAACCCGAGCAATAACAAGCCGGAATCTACAATGATTCCGGCTATTTTTTTGGGCAGTTCCCGGGCTTTCCGCTGATAGTCCTCTCGTATGCCTTCGCCAAGGCTTCGACATGCGATGCGGGCTATTCGCTGCAATCCCTACTGCTCACGTATAGTTCAAACATTCAGCTCTTCGCAATCTTATAGCGGAAACCAGCATAAACCATTCGCCCAAAACCCGGCCCCCAGCTATAAGAAGCATCAAAGTATTTCGAATGTGGATCATCGCTCGAAATAATCTGATTTTGTTGGTACACATCTAACAAATTCTCAACTCCAACATAAACAGCCCAACGATTCAAATTCCGTGTCACTTGCGCATGAACCATCACAAAATCGGGTGAATAAGAATCAGCTTGATAGGCTAACGGATTTAACAAACTGGATGGTAATCGCTTACTACCAATAAAATTGGCTGTAGCATCCACCAACCATTTATCTTTTCGAGAATGAAAAGCCAAATTCAACAAAGCTCTATGTGGCGATACAAACGGTCGTTGAAATGTTCCACTCAAATACTGAGTTTGGGTTTGCGTAAACTTATACGATAGTCGCAAATCGAAACGCTTTCCAAGTGCTTGGTTATAATCTATCTGCGTACTTATTGACTGAGCATTTCCATCCAAATTATAGATACGCAACTGCTGTGGTGAGAAATCAGCATCCACCACAACCTGACGCTCAAACCAAGTCATATAAGCATCAGCCGATAAACTTCCCTCCTGCCCGGCTAGTTCAAACTGAGTACTAAATCCAATTCCTCCTGTCCATCCAATTTCGGGAAGTAAACCATAGCCTTTCCCTTGTGCCGCTGCATTTGCTTTGATTAACAACAAACGTGAACTGACCAAATACGAGATATTCTCATCTAAAATTGTCGCAGTTCTTTGTCCTCGTCCTCCCGACACATGCAGAGCAGTCTTTTCATTGAATGCTAACTTATAATGCAAACGTGGTGTAGCGAAGTTTCCAAAAAGGAAATTACGATCAGCACGAATTCCAGCAACTAAAGTCGACATGCCTGATTTCCAAGTGTATTCGAAAAAAGCTCCGGCAACAAGTTCTTTACGCCCAAATGGTTGACCCGTAAAATACTCTTCCATCGAATCGTATTGAACATTTAAACCAGTTCGATAGGTATGGTTGGTGTTCCCAATAAAACTCTGGAAAATAAGGCTTCCATATGCACTTTGCTGATCCGCATCATACCAACGATTTCCAAGTATTGTTTTCTGCTTATTTATTTGAGCATTCCCCAAAATACCAATACTCGTTTGAGTTCGTCCCGGAAAAATATATCCTAACTTTCCAAAAGCATCAAAGCGAAGAACATCCTTACTAAAACGCCAATCGTGCAACACATCAAACTCGTTTCCTTGATGCGCCGTACCTGCTCGTCGATTATCACCCAAAGCCTGTATACCGAATTGCCCCGACAACTGCTTCCCACTGCGATACATCCATCTATTGAGCACGTTCCATTGATTGCCATCCGTCACATCCATAAACTTATCCTTGTTCCTGTCAATTGGGTTTTTCATTTGATCACCATGAACCAAAATCACTGTTCCCCATTTTTCATTCAAGGAAATAGCTTGGCTTAGATTCACTTCCATCCTCCC
>JBIKOC010000364.1:0-2897 GCA_044358335.1 Flavobacteriales bacterium
TTATCATCGGTGGTAAATAAAGCTCCACCATCACCATAACATCCAAGATTCTTAGATGGAAAAAATGAAGTAGCGCCAATAGTACCAATGGTTCCTGCTTTTCTAACTGAACCATCTTTCGACGTGTATTCTGCTCCAATAGCTTGAGCAGTATCTTCAATCACATGGATTTTATGCTTGTTAGCAATTTCCATGATTCGGTCCATATCGGCACATTGTCCAAACAAATGCACGGGAACGATAGCTACAGTTTTACTTGTAATAGCACGTTCTAGAGCATCAGGATCAATGTTAAATGTTTTTGGATCCACATCAACTAAAACTGGCTTTAATCCAAGTAATGCAATTACTTCAGCAGTTGCTACATAAGTGAAACTAGCAGTAATTATCTCATCTCCTGGCTTAAATCCTAATGCCATCATGGCAATCTGAAGAGCATCAGTTCCATTTGCACAAGGAATTACGTGCTTGACACCCAAATACGTTTCTAAATCTTTTTGAAAATCGTGTACGGCAGGTCCATTAATAAATGTTGTCGTATCAATTACTTGCTGAATGGCCTGATCAACATCGGCTTTAATGCGCCGATACTGAGCTTTCAGGTCTACCATCTGTATCTTTTCCAAGCTAAAAAAATTTGTGCGAAGATACATATTTTAAGAGATCAGCTTTCCTTTTACCTCAACGTTCACAATCTCGATATCTTTGTCCCTGCATGAATCGTTTCTACCTGTTTACTTTCTGTATTCTTATCTCTGCATCTAGCCTGTTTTCACAGGTAAATGTGAAAGATTCACTCCTCGCTTTTTCTACTGTTAATGTGAGCTTTGCTTGGCAAATTCCAGCCGAAGATTTAGCCAAACGCTTTGGTGATTTTGGATCAATCGGGTTAAATTATTTAAGGAAGCAACGCTCAGGATTAATTTGGGGTGTGAATGGAAATTTCTTGTTTGGTGGAGATGTGAAGCAAAAAGACATGCTTCAGAATATAATCACAGGCGATGGTTTTGTAATTGGAGCTGATGGAACTTTATACGAAGCCAAATACCTGATGCGAGGAATTCAATTTGATGCCCGAATTGGAAAGGTATTCCCGATAGGTGGTCCGAATAAGAATTGTGGAATTTATGCCACTTTAGGAGCCGGATTTCTACAACATAAAATTCGAATTGATACAGAGCGAAATGCGAATGTGCCACCTCTCACCAAAGAGTATGTGAAAGGATATGATAGGCTCAGTAATGGCTGGACGATTAATCCAGCACTTGGATTCTTATTTTTAAGTAATAATCGTTCGATCAATTTTTTTGTACAAGTTGAGTATTTATATGGGCGCACAGAAAATCGACGTTCATTTAATTATGACACAGGATTACATGATGGTGCAATCCGAAAAGATGGTTCTTTAGGGTTTCGTTTTGGTTGGGTATTACCTATTTACAAAGCACCTGCAACCGATTTCTTTTATTATTAATTCGGATGTTTTTCTTTTATCAGTTCAGTATAAGGCTTTATATTTTAGCCATACAATTGGCCTCTTTCAGGTCGAAGAAAGCAGCGCAATGGATACAAGGAAGAAAGAATCAGCATTGGGATACTATTCGCAAACCGGGTGAAAAATGGGTTTGGTTTCATTGTGCCTCATTAGGTGAATTTGAACAGGGAAGACCAGTCATTGAAGCACTTAAAAAAGAATTACCACATATAAAGATTGTGCTTAGCTTCTTTTCACCTTCGGGTTTTGAGGTTCGCAAAAATTATCCAGTTGCCGATAGTATTATTTACTTACCAGCTGATACAACTTCCAACGTAAATCGGTTCCTTCACGCTTTTCAACCCGAATTAGCAGTCATTGTTAAATATGAATTTTGGTTTGGGTATTTAAGAGCCTTGAAAGAAAAAGGAATCCCAACGTATCTTATATCTTCACGTTTCAGGAAAAACCAGCATTTCTTTCAGCCCTGGGGATTTTGGTTCAGAGAACAATTAGCATGTTTTACGGAAATTCATGTGCAGGATAAAGAATCGGAATTATTACTTCATCATGTTGGCTATACGAGTACCCAAGTTAGTGGAGATTCGCGTTATGATCGAGTGGCAGAAAATGCTAGTAATCCTGCAAGTCGTTTAGAAATTGAAAATTGGATTGCAGGAAGAAAAGTGTTAATCGCAGGAAGCACTTGGCCCGAGGATGATGAAATTGTGTTCCCATGGAATTCAAATGAATGGGCTATTATTGTTGCGCCTCATGAAATTTCGGAAGCTCGAATTGAACAGGTGGAACAATCATGTGGAAAATCGAGCTTGAGATACACGCAGCTTAATTCTGAAAATAAGCAAACAGAGGTGTTGATTTTAGATAATATAGGCATGCTTCTTTCGGTTTATGCATTGGGCGATTTAGCTTATGTAGGAGGTGCTTTTGGAAAAGGCTTACACAATATTCTAGAACCAGCTGCATGTGGCCTTCCCGTGATATTTGGACCTAAATTCAATAAGTTTTTAGAAGCTGATGAGTTAATTCAATCTGGTGGTGGGTTTTCGATCAATAATAGAGAAGCATTTCTGAAAACGTTTAATACGCTTTCTAATCCAGAAATATTAAAGGAAAAATCTGCTATCTGTTCTAGTTTTGTAAAATCAAAAACAGGGGCAACTCAAAAGATAATTCGCTCATTAGCATCCCAGTTGAAATAAGCATGAAAAAATTGAGTTGCATAATTATTCTGCTTTACCACTTGACTAATCTATCCTTACATGCACAGGATAAAATCAAGACGGTTGGATTTCAAATTAAGCCTTTGTTTTTCTCGTCATTCTTTGGAACTGGGCCGCAAACTTTAACTGACAGTTCATTTTCTTATACACTAAAACAGAGTTCTGGATATGCAGCTGGG
>JBIKOC010000365.1:0-2888 GCA_044358335.1 Flavobacteriales bacterium
CTGTAGTAAGCGATTTAGAAGTAAGTCGTGAGTGGATAACAAACCAAGTAAATGGAATAATCTATCATTCATCTGAAAATCCTTTTGAGCAAGCATTGATAGTTGATACGGAAAAGTGCTTTTCAATTAATCAGGAACTCATAACTAAGCATGCACTTCGAGCAACGTGCATGAATAAATTTGAGGAATTATACTTCAAGCTGAAAGGTATATGAATTGGAAGGAAATAATATCTCAGCCATTAGTGTTTTTAACTCTGTTGCTCGCGGCATTAATTCCTTTATCACAACCTCTAATACCATTAATAATTGTTCTATTACTCGCTTTTTATAGCTGGAACGGATATTGGAAATTTAGCTGGGAAATAGTCAAATCATCGCCTGAAATTCTTGCTTTACTTGGTTTCTATTTATTCAACGTAATTGGTTTAATAGGTACTGAAAATTACTCAAAGGGATTTATTCATTTAGAAATTAAGTTATCCCTATTTCTATTACCCTGGATCATTTTTGCCAGAACCGACTTGAACCATTTCAAAATGAAATTAATTAAGCAAACCTTTATTGGGGCTTGTTTAATTTATTGTATTTGGCTGCTTGGGAGGTCAATATTTATATATTTTACTAAAGGACAAAATGAATTCTCGTATGAGCTATTCTCGAATGGGTTTCATCCATCCTATTTAGCCATGTATTTTCTGCTTGCTATTCGTCTATGTTATTCAGAAATACAAACGATTAATTCACGAATTATTATTCCTTACCTATTTATAATAGCTGTATTCGTTGGTTGTATTGTTTTATTATCATCCAAAATAAATCTTTTCCTTCTTGGACTTTCTTTTCTATACTTTTTTGCGGAAGGATTTATTCGTGCAAAACGTAAAACCTATTGGATTTATTCAGCAGCTGCATTTATAGGAATAATAGCGGTTTCAGTATTTTATAATCCAGGTATTTCCGAAAGAGCCGAACGTAGTTTTCAAGTCTTTTCACATATAAATACGGTTGATAAATCCGATACTGAGAGCAATGCTGCACGCATATTAATTTGGCAATCGGCCTGGACTTTAATGAAAGAACATCCAATGGGCGTTGGTGTTGGAGATGTAAATATCGAATTGGAAAATCAATATCGTCATGATGGATTTACGGGTATTGAATCCAAGAAATTAAATGCGCATAATCAATTCTTACAAACGGGTGTTGCATTAGGATTTCCTGGCTTAATATCTTTATTACTTATTTTCATTCTCCCAATTATTTCACGAAATAAAAGAGAATCGGGAATATTGATGTATTTCCTTGTTATTTGTTTTGTGAATGCTTTGGTGGAGGGAATCCTAGAAACTCAAAAGGGCGTTGTATTTTTCGGCTTCTTTTATTGTCTATTACTAAAAGAAGATGAGCGCAACTAAACGAGTAAGTGTTGTAATACCTTGCAGAAACGAGGAAAAGTACATTGCTAAATGTATCGAATCGGTTTTGGCAAGTAATTACCCAATCGATTTGTTAGATGTGTTTGTTTGCGACGGAATGAGCTCTGATTCCACTCGGGAAATAGTTAAAAATTTCCATGAAAACAATCGTGTTACCTTATTAGATAATCATCAAATTACTACACCTTATGCGCTAAATCTCGGCATTGAAAAATCCTTAGCTGATATCATCATTATCTTAGGGGCACACGCCGAATTAGACAAAAATTATGTAAAACTTTGTGTCGACACATTCGAAATCAACACCGAGATAGGCTGTGTAGGTGGAATCTTAGACACTATTTCATTAGATGAAAATTCGGCAGCAATTGCCCTCGCAATGTCTTCTGTTTTTGGTGTAGGAAATGCCCATTTTAGAACAGGATTAAAAGCTGGATACGTTGATACTGTAGCTTTTGGCGCTTATCGAAAAGCAGTATTCGAACAAGTTGGATTATTCGATACTGCTTTAACTCGAAATCAAGATGATGAATTTAATTTTCGGCTTATTCAAGGTGGTTTCCTTATTTATCTGAACCCAAACATTCGAGCAAAATACTACGTACGTTCAACATTTCCCAAGCTATACAAGCAATACAAGCAATATGGATATTGGAAAGTATATGTAAATCGAAAATTCAAAGTAGTAACAACACTCCGACAATTAGCTCCTCCACTTTGGGTGCTTTTTCTTATCGCTATGCCCTTTGCTTGGCTTATCCATCCAATATTGGGTACAATTCATTTAATTTTGCTCCTGCTTTATGTGCTCATGTCTTTACTAATGGGCTTTAGAATAAGTCGGCATATAAAGGAATTTAGTCTAATCTGTTTAGCTTTTTATGTATTGCATTTTAGCTACGGAATAGGCTATTTACAAGGAATAATTGATTTCTTCATTTTAAAAAAATCACCCGGAAAACGAAATACTTCTCTGTCTAGATAAATCAATTTTATCCGGAAAAATTCTCCATCATGATCCCATTTTCACCCCCACATATTGACCAAGAAATTATAGATGAAGTAACAGCAGCTCTTCGTTCCGGCTGGATTACTACAGGTCCTCGTACCAAACAATTTGAAAAAGACCTTAGTGAATACAATGGCAACCCTAATACATTGTGTTTGAATTCTGCTACTGCTGGACTGGAAATTATACTAAGATGGTTTGGAGTTGGTCCTGGTGATGAGGTAATTGTTCCAGCCTATACCTATTCGGCAACAGCAAATGTAGTTATGCATACTGGTGCGCGTCCTATATTTTGTGATGTGAAAGCTGATGATTTTAACATCAATCCTTCATGCATCGAACACATGATAACAGAAAAGACCAAAGTGATCATGCCGGTTGATTTTGGTGGAATGCCCTGTGATTTTGATGCAATAAACGCCTTGGTTCGAAAAGCACAAG
>JBIKOC010000019.1:0-9964 GCA_044358335.1 Flavobacteriales bacterium
AGAGAATCGTGAAAAAGAACTCATAATTAAGGCCCTTGAGAAATATCGAGGTAGAAGAAAAAACGCATCGAAAGAACTAGGGATTTCGGAACGTACGTTATATCGGAAAATAAAAGAATACGGAATTAATCTTTGATATGAATCGATTTTGGGTGCTTCTTTTAATTTCGATATTAGCGTTACAATCTTGTAAATTGTCGCTGTCGGGAGGAAACTATGGAGAAGCCAAAACGATCTCCATCGCATTTTTTCCTAATAATGCAGCCTTAGTTCAGCCTTCTTTAAGCCAGGCATTTACAGAAGACATGCGAAACTTTTTCCAAACACAAAGTCCACTTTCTTTAGTTCAAAAAGGAGGGGATTTGCATTTAGAAGGATCGATAACCGATTATCGTGTTGGGCCAGTTGGTGTTAGCGGCCAAACGGCATCAACAAATAGGCTAACCATTACGGCAAATGTAAAATTCACCAATAGATTAGATTCAACTAAGGATTTCGACACTAGTTTTTCCCGCTTCGTAGATTTCCCTAGTAGCCAGAATTTAGTCTCGGTAGAAACGGAATTAATTAGTCAAATTAATCAGCAATTAATACAGGACGTATTTAATAAAGCATTAATAAACTGGTAATGAATCGGGGTGATTTTCTAGCATATTTAAGTAATCCAACGAATGTTTCACCGAGTGATGGGCGAGATTTAGAGGGTATTTTGGATTTGTACCCCTATTTTCAAGGAGCTCATATTTTATATGCTTTAACATTAAATTCTAATAATGATATTCGATTTAATGACGCATTGAGAAATGCAGCATTACACACGGGTAATAGGAAAGTATTATTTCGTTTTTTACACGAATCACCTCCCTCAAAAACAGAAGAGAAGGAAGAAATTGTTGAGGATTCTCATCTCCTTAGCGAAGAGATGATTTCGGACTTAGATTCTATTCCTGAACCTGAAAAAGAGGTGTTATTGGAAGAAAAAGTTTTGGCAAGCAATCAAGTCAAGATAGTACTTCCAAAAGAGCAGCTGGAAAGAGAACCTCAAGAGGTGCCAATAGAAGAGCATGAAGTTTCGAATATTGAATACAATCCAACACCCAAAATTGGCAAACACAGTTTTTCGGATTGGTTAAAAACGATTCAAGCGAACAAAATTGTTACTGAACAAGATGCGTCAAAAAGGTTGAGTGAAAATGAGAGCATTAGTGAAGTAGATAAAGAAGAGTTGATTGAAAAGTTTATTAAAGCTGAGCCTAGAATAAGTAAGCCGGCAAAGGCAGAATTTTTCTCTCCGATACAAATGGCTAAGAAAAGTGTTGAGGATTCGGACGATATTGTTTCGGAGACTTTAGCTAAAATTTATGCCACCCAAGGAAACCCAACTCGGGCAATTCGTATCTATCAAAAATTAAGTTTGTTAAATCCGGATAAAAGCGGTTACTTTGCCGCCCTTATCCAAAAACTGGAAAACCCTGATTTGTTATGACCGGTATAATTTCCGCATTGATAATCCTAGCATCAATCCTTTTGATTCTTGTTGTTCTTGTTCAAAACTCCAAAGGAGGAGGCCTTTCATCTACTTTTGCAGCAAGCAATCAAGTGATGGGGGTTCGTAAAACGACAGACTTTTTAGAAAAATCTACCTGGACACTTGTAGCAACATTAGTTGTTTTGTGCTTGCTATCTACTGTTATGAATCGCTCATCAGAGCCTAAGGCACAACAGTCGGTTAGTCAAGAAAAAGCGGGTTCGGCAACACCTACCGCACCAGCGCCAGCCGCGACACCAGCACCGGCTGCTACGCCCGCTCCTGCCAATTAACGTGTTCCTTAAAGTACTAACGTGTCAGTCTGTCGCCAGATTGACACGTTTTTTTTTGCATTTATGTGATCAACTGACAAGACTTCCACTACAGTCGGCTGGCACATCATTCGCTAAGCGGTGCCCGTAAACTGTAAAAATCAAAAAATAATGTCTGATATTTCTATTCGTCCGCTTCAGGACAGAGTACTTGTTGAAGCCGCAGCTGCGGAAGAAAAAACAGCCGGAGGAATTATTATTCCCGATACAGCTAAAGAAAAGCCGCAAAAAGGTGTTGTGGTAGCTGTTGGCAATGGAAAAAAAGACGAGCCAATGACTGTTAAGGTTGGTGATGAGGTTTTGTACGGCAAGTATGCTGGTACTGAAATTTCTGTTAATGGTAAGGACCTGTTGATTATGCGCGAGTCCGACATTTTTGCAATTCTCTGATAGAACTCACTTCGAAATACAAAAACAATGGCAAAGGACATCACCTTTAATTTGGACGCACGTGATCAATTAAAACGCGGCGTTGATGCATTAGCTAATGCTGTAAAAGTAACATTGGGGCCAAAGGGGCGCAATGTAATTATTGATAAAAAGTTTGGAGCTCCTTCAATTACAAAGGATGGAGTATCTGTTGCAAAAGAAATAGAATTGAGTAACCCAATTGAAAACATGGGAGCTCAAATGCTCAAAGAAGTTGCATCTAAAACTGCTGATATTGCTGGAGATGGAACAACTACAGCTACCGTTTTGGCGCAAGCTATTATCACCGCAGGGCTAAAGCATGTTGCAGCTGGAGCCAACCCAATGGATTTAAAACGCGGTATTGACAAAGCGGTATTATTAGTTGTTGAAAATTTAAAAAGCCAAAGCAAATCGGTTGGTGATGACAACCAAAAGATTGAGCAAGTAGCTACCATTTCGGCAAACAATGACCATACAATAGGTAAGTTGATTGCTGAGGCAATGGACCGAGTGAAAAAAGAAGGCGTTATCACAGTTGAAGAAGCAAAAGGAACCGAAACAACTGTTGATGTTGTAGAAGGAATGCAATTCGACCGCGGATATATTTCTCCTTATTTCGTTACCGATACGGAGAAAATGGAAGCAGTATTGGAGAATCCATACATCTTGATTTACGACAAGAAAATCTCGACAATGAAAGACTTGCTTCCAATTTTGGAAAAGAGTGTTCAAAGTGGTCGACCATTGTTGATTATCGCAGAAGATGTTGATAGCGAGGCATTGGCAACATTGGTTGTAAATAAGATCAGAGGATCCCTTCGAATTGTAGCTGTTAAGGCTCCTGGTTTTGGAGATCGTCGTAAAGCGATGTTAGAAGATATTGCAATTCTAACAGGAGGGCAATTAATTTCTGAAGAGCGCGGTTACAAATTAGAGAACGCTGACTTAACTTATTTAGGTCGTGCAGAGAAAGTATCCATTGACAAAGAGAATACAATTATTGTGAATGGAGCAGGAGCTAAAGAAGACATCGTTTCTCGAGTAAACCAAATTAAAGCACAGATTGAAAATACCACATCAGACTATGATCGCGAAAAACTACAAGAGCGTTTAGCGAAACTTGCTGGTGGAGTTGCAGTTCTTTATGTAGGTGCAGCAACTGAGGTAGAAATGAAAGAGAAGAAAGACCGCGTTGATGATGCACTTCATGCAACACGTGCTGCTGTTGAAGAAGGAATTGTACCGGGAGGAGGAATTGCTTATATCCGTGCAATTGAATCTTTGACAGGAGCAAAAGGAATCAACGATGACGAAACATTTGGTATTAACATCGTGAAACGTGCACTAGAAGAACCCCTTCGCCAAATCGTTGCAAATGCAGGTGGAGAAGGATCTATCGTAATCCAAAAAGTGAAGGAAGGAAAAGAAGATTTTGGATTCAATGCACGTACTGAAGTTTATGAGAATTTGTTTGCAGCCGGAGTAATTGATCCAACTAAAGTAACTCGTGTAGCTCTAGAAAATGCTGCATCCATTGCAGGAATGTTGCTAACGACAGAATGTGTTCTTTCTGAAATTAAAGAAGAATCACCAGCTGGAGGAGGAATGAATCCTGGTATGGGAGGCATGGGAGGCATGATGTAATTATTCGGTCCAATTAAACTATATAATCACCCTGTACTCCATGGAGCTACAGGGTGATTTGTTTTAAAGCTTATCTACTTTCTTACATGTAGACAGAAAATTAATCCAAATGTGTTTATTTTTCGTAGGTTAGCCAGACTCGTGAGATTCATACCAACACTAATATTTTTAATCTTCTTTCTTAAGGGAAGTGCTTTAATTGCCCAGACTTATCAATTAGGGGGCAACGCTTCTTATTTCGCCTCTCAGCTTTTGTCAAATACAATGAAGTATGACGGAGGAGATTCAACCTATGTTTTTTCGGGAGGATTTAGCGGAGGAATAACTGGAGCATTTTATTTTGACCATGGAGGTTATTATTCTCGAAAAATCTATGGTATTCGGATGGAGGTTAATTACGCTAGATTAAATCAATCGTATCGGTTTTTTCCCGGTCAGGGTGTTATTGATCCCGAAGTGTTTTATAAGTATCGCTTAAGATTGTCTTATATAGACGTTCCTTTAATGTTTACTTTCTGTCCAACACATCATCAAGGATTAACCGTTGAAGCAGGACCACAAATCAGCTTTTTGCAAAGTGCTAATGCAATCGCTCAAGAATCAAGAAATACAGAACCTTTGGTTCCAACGATTAATAAACAAAACTTCAAACCAACCACTTATAGTTTTGTAGCTGGAGCGGGAATCTTCTTTAGCTTTTCAGAGACATTTGCCATGTCTGGTACATTCAGAGCCATGTATGGACTTTCTTCTCTAATTAAATCGGGAACCATTTCTACAAGTGCTACACCCGATCGTAGATTAACTCTTGGTGTAACGGTTCAGGCATTAATGAAGATTAACAAGTACGATGCAAAAAAGAATCGGGGTTATAAGTACTATTTAAAACGCGCCAGACATTGAGAGAAACTAAGGTTCTATTGATAGGAGCAACAGGTCTTACTGGTTCATATGTATTAGATTTATTATTGGATAAGGAGGAGGTTACTCAGGTAGTTGTTTGGGGAAGATCTGAAACGGGTAAAAGGAATCGTAAGCTTAAAGAAGTTAAAGTAGACTTAAACGCACAAATTGATTTAGCTGCATTTCCAGACGTTGATGTGGTAATTTGTTGCTTAGGAACGACTATCAAGAAAGCCGGATCGCAAGATGCTTTTTGGAAAACAGATGTGGATATTCCTGAACGATTTGCAATAGCCGCTAAACAGAAAAACGTTTCAACTTTTATTTTACAATCGTCGGTAGGCGCGGCTTCAGATTCCAGCAATTTTTATCTCCGGTGTAAAGGAGAATTGGAAGATAAAATCAACCACCTGAAATTTAAATCAAGTGCTAGTTTTCGTCCTTCTTTATTATTAGGACCCCGAAAGGAACAGCGATTATTGGAGCAACTAAGTAAGGCGCTTATGGTGTCCTTTTCACTATTCTTTTTCGGTTCATTAGCTCGATACAAAGCAATTCCTGCAGAGCATGTTGCAAGGGCTATGGTCAAGTTTTCCATTCATCCAATGGAAGGGAAAAAGGTATTTGAATATTCCGAAATTCAACGATTATCTGCCTTGTTGTAAACAGGGTCTTTTGTTTTGTCGTATTTGATAAAGATGTTTAGGTACAGGCTTCTTGCCCATCTGAAAAGCAATGGTGCGAATAAGATTAGCGACAAAGTGTTAAGGATAAAAAAGCGGGTCGTGTTAAATCCGATTAATACATTTACTAACAAAACCGACACGCTTAGCGCGACACCTAGTGCATAACTAACATACATAGCACCTTGGAAAAAACCGGGCTCTCGTTCAAAGTGTAATTTGCAAGTGGGACAATCAGGATGCATTTTATCCCAATTTTCCATCTTATATGGATTCTTGTTTAAGAACATTTTGCTTTCGTGACATCTAGGACAAATACAATTAATTATAGAGTACAACTTGCTTTCACGAAACGCCATCTGTTTTTTTTTCAAAGTTAGAGATTAATCGTTCCTCAGATGGACTATTCTACCGATAAACATAAATGGATGACCTACCTTTGCGGCAATGATTACAGTAGGAAATTTATCAGTAGTTTTTAACGGAAAGCCGTTATTTGAAGACATCTCTTTCATGATTCAGCAAAGAGATAAAGTTGGTTTAACAGGAAAGAATGGAGCGGGAAAATCAACACTTCTAAAAATAATTAGCAAGCAACAAGAGCCTACAAAAGGAACTGTTTCGGTTCCATCGGGATATCGAATTGGCTATTTGCCTCAGGAAATGAAGCACGCTACTGGCAAAACCATTTTCGAAGAAGCACGAACTGCATTTGATGAGGTGTTGTCGTTGGAAAAAGAACTGAACGATTTAAGTCATGAGTTGGAAACTCGAACAGACTATGAGTCGGATGAATACCATGAAATTATTGAGCGACTAAACGATGCAGGTCAGCGTCTTTCATTATTAGGAGGCGGAAGTATCGATGGTGAAACAGAGAAGATTTTATTGGGATTAGGGTTTAAATCAAGCGATTTGCACCGATCGATGGATGAATTTTCGGGAGGATGGAAAATGCGAGTAGAGTTGGCTAAAATTCTACTTCAAATGCCTGATGCCGTATTGTTAGATGAGCCGACGAATCACCTGGACATTGAGTCGATTCAGTGGTTAGAGGATTTTCTATCGAGTTATCCTGGTGCGGTTGTGCTAGTATCGCATGACAGAGCTTTTTTAGATGCAGTAACAGCCCGTACGATAGAAATTACATTAGGAAAAATAGAAGACTACAAAGCCTCTTATTCACGCTATGTTGTTCTTCGCCAGGAAAGGCGTGATCAACAAATGGCTGCTTATCTGAATCAACGCAAGATGATTGAGGATACGGAGAAGTTTATCGATCGATTTAGGGCAAAAGCATCCAAGGCGGTTCAGGTTCAATCGCGTATCAAGCAATTAGATAAGGTCGAACGGATTGAAGTAGAAGACGAGGATAATGCAGCTATTCACTTTCGCTTTCCGGATGCTCCACGTTCTGGAAAGGTTGTACTAGAAGCCCATCATGTACATAAAGCATTTGGCGAAAAAGTTATTCTCAAGGATTTAGATTTTTTAGTTGAGCGGGGTGAAAAGATTGCTTTTGTTGGTCGAAACGGAGAAGGGAAAACCACTTTATCAAAAATCATTACCGGACATTTAGAACATACCGGAAAGGTTGATATAGGGCATAATGTGAAGATTGGGTACTTTGCTCAAAATCAAGCAGAATTGTTAGATCCGAATGCAACAGTTTTAGAAACGCTTGAACAAATTGCCCGAAACATCACCACACAGCAATTGAGGAGCATTTTAGGGTCATTCCTATTTAGCGGAGATACCGTTGAAAAGAAGGTTCGAGTTTTATCGGGAGGAGAAAAAGGGCGTCTAGCTCTAGCTCGATTATTATTGGAGCCAGTGAATTTGTTGGTTTTGGATGAGCCTACGAATCACTTAGATATGCGATCTAAAGACATCCTAAAAGGAGCCTTGAGACAGTATAATGGAACGATGATTTTGGTGTCGCACGACCGGGAATTTTTAGATGGTTTGTGTAATAAAGTGTATGAGTTTAATGAAGGAAAAATCCGAGATTTTCCTGGTGGAATTTTTGAATTCCTTCAAAGCAGAAAGCTTGAAAACCTCCGACAGTTGGAGGTAAAGAAAGATATCACGAAAGCAAAGGCTGAGGTAAAACAAGAGCAAAAAGCAGAAGCGGCAGCAAATAAGCAAGTCCAACAAAGAGGCAGCGATAAAGAAATCAAACAGCTCCAAACTCAAATTCGTAATTGTGAAAACCGGGTAGGAGAATTAGAGGCAGAACTCAAGGTTGCTGAAGAAAAATTAGCAGATCCAGAACTTTACGCTAATCAGCAAGAGTCTGCAACATTTTTGAATAAATACGAGTTGTTGAAAAAGGAACTAGACGAGCAAATGATAAAGTGGGAGGAGTTATTAGCTCGCATGGAAAAAATAGGAGGATGATTAACGAAACGCGAACAGTAATTTTATTTGATGGCGTTTGTCATTTATGTAATAATTGGGTTCGCTTTATCATCAATCGAGACAAGAAAAAGCAGTTTTATTTTGCACCACTTCAGAGCGACTATGCTCAAGGAATTCTTGCCCAAAGAGAGAATCTGCAAACGTTACCCGACAGTGTAATTCTTATACATTCAGGAGTAATTTATACGGAGAGTGAAGCCGCATTGAGAATCTTAAAACTTCTCGGAGGTTTATGGAGGATTCCTGCTCTCGGAATTTTTGTACCCAAGTTTATAAGACAATGGGTGTATCGGACAATTGCTTTAAATCGCTATAGGTGGTTTGGGAAATATGATTCTTGTCAGATGCCTAAGCCCGAATGGAAATCTAGATTTTTAAATTAATAGCTGATATTTTTTTCCAGGGAGAGATTTAACAAGACCTTTAAATTCAAGCCCTAAGAGGAGGGCAGAAGTTTTACTTACGGGAAATCCGGATAGATACGTTAACGAATCGAGGTCGTCTTTATGAGTTTTTAAAAGTTGAATGAGAGATTCTTCATCTAGAGATAACTCGGGGAACAATTGCGTTTGAACCACACTTGGTTGAGGTAGATTTTCTTCCCAGTTTAAATACCAAGATAAATCCGAAGGATGAGCTAAAACGGCCGCTTTGTTTCGCTTTACAAGGTTATTACATCCAACCGAAAAAGGTTGTCCCCACGAACCCGGAACCACGAAAACATCCCGATTGTATGAATTAGCGATATCGGCGGTGATTAAAGCCCCTCCCGATTCGGATGCTTCTATTACGATAACGGCATCGGCCAAGCCAGCAACGATGCGGTTTCGTTTGGGAAAATTCTCTCGGTCGGGACGAGTAAGTGAAGGGAAATCGGTGACAATTCCACCACGCTCTTCCATTTTTTTAGCAAGTGATTTATTGACCGAAGGATATAATCGATCGAGGCCATGTGCAACCACGCCTATGTTTTGCATTCCTAGATTTTGAGCTGTGCGATGGGCTATTGAATCAATTCCATACGCCAAACCACTAATTAATGAGCAATCGTGTTTGTGCAATTCCGTCAAAACCTCTTCACAACATCGTTCTCCATAGGGCGTCGACTTTCTTGTGCCAACAACAGCTATCATACGTGCAGCATTCAAATTAATGTTGCCCCGGGAATAAAGAATGGCAGGAGCATCCTCACAATTTTTTAGTCGATATGGATAGTTATTTTGAGACACAACGGAAACCTGAATATCAGACCGGTCAATGAAGCGAAGCTCTTCTTCGGCGCGCTGAAAGCAAGCTCCGATTGATGCACGACTCAAATCTAATCTTCGCATTCCCGGGAAACGCAAATTTTCGCAAGACTCGAAAAAGCTTGTTGCCGACCCGAGTTGATTGATTATTTTTCGAGCTGTTATAGAGCCGATTCCGGGCATTAGTGTTAAAGCAATTGTTGCCAGGATATCATCTTCTACATGCATGGGTTGAGGATTTTTATACATTGCAAAATACTAATCATCAAGTTGGCTATTTAGCATGTTGAAAAATCAAAAATTCGGGCACTATTTGTCTATAATGTTTCTTTTTTGTTCGAGCATTTTACTCTCGCAAATTGAGCAGGCACGTCTTTCAGGGAAAGTTCAAGATTCTGTTACTGGAGATCCGGTGATTGCCGCTTATGTGGTAGTAAAAGGCGATCAAGGCAAAGGTGTTGTTGCCGATGCCGAAGGAAATTACAGCATTCAACTTCCGGCAGGAAAAATCACACTCTTATTCAAACAAGTAGGTTATACTGCTGAAGAGATTACTGTTGAATTAAATCCGAATGAGAAGAAAGTGCTGAATGTTCAATTGAAGCAATCAACCCGAGAGTTGAAAACATTTGTAACTACCGCTGGTAAGTACGAGCAGAACATTGAAGTGCTAACCGTGAGCATGGAAGTCTTAAGGCCGAACATCATCGAAAATAAGAACACTACAAGCATTGATGATGCCCTTCAACAAGTTCCAGGTGTAACGATTGTTGATGGAGAACCTCAGATTAGAAG
>JBIKOC010000366.1:0-2872 GCA_044358335.1 Flavobacteriales bacterium
TTGAGCACAAGCAACACAAGCGAAACATTCGAAGTGTCGGTAATTAACACACTTGGACAAGTAATGAGCCGCGAAAATGTAGAAGTAGCAAGCAGTAGCTCTATCAACCACATGCTTCCAGCTTCAACTTTAGCGAAAGGAACATACTTAATCAGCGTTCGCTCTACTAACGCTAACGAAGTAATTCGCACAGTAAAATTCTAAAATAAGGTAATTAGGTTTCTCAAATGCCCCATCGGTTTTCCGGTGGGGCATTTTGTTTTTTGGGTGTATTTGAAAACTCCGCAAGCTACGTTTTCAAACCGCGCTATTCGCTACAAGTCCTCACTCTGCGCCTTCGCCAAGGCTATGGCGCACGTTGCGGGCTTTTCGCTGCTATCGCTTACACGGTTTTTTGTATGATGTTAATTTAGGAGTATGAAAAATCATTTATGGAAGCTGCTCGGACTGAAGTCCGAGGCTGCGGGAGGGAATCATAAATAAATGATGCTAAAATTAATTCAAATGGCTTGGAATATTTTAGGTTATGTGGAAATTAATGGATGATTTTATGGGTTGTATTTCCAATTTTTAATAAATAAATACCATGAGGTAGATGGCTAAAATCTAGCTGTGTTTCTTTTATTATTGTTCCACTTCGTTGAATCTCTCCAAGCGAATTAAATAAATAAAATGCTTGCTCATATTCCCCTGCAATCCGAATAGTCAAAATTGATTCAGTTGGATTGGGAAACACTTGAATATTCATGTTAGATTGAATCATTAATCCAGCAGGAATTTCTCCATTAGCATACGATTCGGCCGCTTGAATAACTGATTTTGTAGCAGATTCCTGAATAACAACTAGACTTTTTAATCGTGTTTGATTCCAATTTAAGTTGTTTGTTATGGACTTTCTAAAAGTTACAGAATCTCCTACAGTATTAGGAATTGAAATGGACATGCCTGAATTTCCAAAAAGGGATTTACGATGCAAATTATACTGTTCGGTTTCTCCATTGGGTGATGCATAAAATACCGTGTCTTCGGTAATTGCTCCAAACAAACTAAGACTTCCTAAAGCATGAACAGCTTCTGTTTTTATGGAAACAGTTGTAATAATCGAATCGGTGTTTTGAATTTGATCTACACGTATCGAAACAGGACTTGTTTGACCAACAAAGGGAGAAAATAAACTTGCCGAAGCATAATTTGCTGCCTGACTAATTACTTGTCCCTGAATAACAAATACGGGTGTTGAGCCATATACATTGTAGTAATTTGTTCTTCCATCGTTTTCAGTGGCATTTTGCTGACTGAAATAACAATTAGGATAAGGAGAACTGGGATACATCGAAATGTGTAACACTTCTGGATGTTGAACAAGGTTGTTGAAGAATCCAGGATTTCTGTTTGCACAAACACTGCATCGACTATTGGTGAAATGTTCTACAACTATCTTTTTAGGAACCTGAGCTACTATGAAATTTGCGAATAAGGAAAAACCGAGCGTATATAAAATTGATTTCATGAGTTGTTTTTTTTACTCTGTCGCAACTAAAATTCAAACCTTACAGATTTTATAAAAAAACTGCTTGCATCTTAGAAACGCAGTCTTGACTGACGCCCCGGACAGAAGCCCCGGACTGGAGCCCCGGACTTAAGTCCGGGGATGCGAAAAGTATGCTCAAGATTTAGGTAAAACCTAGAACATTATGCTATGTTAGAAATCCGGATGTCTTTTCCTTGAAATGATACTACATCGTTAGCCTTTTTCTCTTTTAACGCTTGTCCAATGGGAGAAGCGATGGATAATACAGCAATTTTCTTATCGTTAAGTGTGATGAAACCCAATGCCGTTGCGAAAAAGAAGGTTCCAATAGAAGTTTCGACTAAAGCACCTGTTTGAACTTGATTTAACACATATTCTGGAAGTATGCGCTCCAATTCGTCTTTTTGTCGGATTGCTTCAGCCATTCTTCGTCCGGCCATTTCACGCTCTTGTTGCAGGAGTTCGCGGGAAGTTTCATGTTTGTCGCCCATGCTGCTTTTTGTATCTCCAGCGGCCGATTCTTGGGCAGATTTTTCGGTTGCTAAAAGTTCATCCATACGTTCTTTTAAACGCATAGAGCAGATTTCGATAACCAATTTTTTATTCATTGAGCTATTTTCATTCGAACTTAAACATTCGGCATAGTTAAGGATTATAGACTTGATTCTTATTGGACATTAATTAAAAGCTTGATTACCATCTGATTTGTTTGGTGTTTAGAAATGAAATTCTATTTTTATAAATCCAAAATCCATCACATGAGACAAAAAATACTTTTAGGATTCCTGTTTTTTTTAAGCAGTTTAATCATTCAAGCTCAAATTCCTTATGGAGTATATGAGGTTCCGTTTCAACCCTTGAGTCCAGATCAAGCTACTAGTATTCAACTTTTTGATGATGTTTATTCTGCACCGATTCCGATTGGATTTAATTTCCGGTATTTTGGAATGGAATATTCAAGTTTGAATATTGCATCTAATGGGTATGTTACTTTTAATCCACAAACAGAGGGTACATATTCAGAATTTTCTGTGTCGGCTAATATTCCAGATACAATAGCTCCTTTAAATTCAATCTTTTTTACTTGGTGCGATATTAATCCCGCAGATGGTGGTATTGTTTCGTATGGTTTAACTGGAACTGCACCTAATCGAATTTTTGTAGTTCAGTTTATACAAGTTCCTTTATTTGCCTGCACTCAAACCTATACAGGACAATTGCAATTGTTTGAAGGTTCGAATAATATTGAGGTTCACATTACTTCAAAGTTGTTTTGTAATACACAAGGTGGTTTGAGTAGTATTGCCATTGAAGGAATTCAAAACGCTTCAGGTACAGAAG